>JAUWZD010000036.1 GCA_030615505.1 Spirochaetales bacterium
CCCAATAGTATCTGCACTGTGTACATTATGCATGATTCGCCCTCCATTCTTGTGTTTCCTTATCCTTAAGGATATTATTTGTTAGATTAAGTAGCGATCCTACAGTTAGTTGTAACCTAACTGCGCGAAACATGCATTAGAAGGCCTAAGATATGGGATAATTATCACCATGAGGTTCATAGTACTTATTATGTCTACAGTGATTCTGCCTTTTACTACACATCCAAGTAAGATTATCCTGGTCTTGCGTAAATTAAGATTCCCTCATTGGTTGATTTTAATAATTACTTTAACGATCAGATTTATTCCCATGACCTTTCAGAATTTCACGAACACCAGAAACGCACAGAAGCTCAGAAGGAACAAACTTAGATTAAAGGATATAACATTTTTGATCGGAACTTTATTAATTACTTCCTTAAGGACTGCTAAACAGATGGCATTGGCTTTAGAGTCAAGAGCTTTTGGAGCAAGTGATCAAAGAACTTCCCTGAAAATAATCAAATTCAAGCATAGAGACCTCATATTTTCTATATTTTCCGCCTCTATTTTGATGCTTGTTTTTCTAAACTTTGGAGCACGATTATGGATGTTATAATTCAAATGAGAAATCTATGCTTCAGATATCCAAACCAGGATATATTAGCATTAAAAAACATAAATCTTGAAGTAAAAAAAGGGGAATTCTTGGTGATTGCCGGCAAATCCGGCTGCGGGAAATCAACATTGCTTTACTGCCTGAATGGGATAATTCCTCATGCTGTTAGAGGTATAACATATGGTTCTGTAGATGTTTCCGGCCTTAATCCAAATGAAAATGAAATCCATAAACTGGCAACAAAGGTTGGTATGGTGTTTCAGAACCCGGATTCTCAAATTTTTTGTGACTCTGTTAAATCAGAAATTGAATATGGAATTGAAAGTAATGATAATGAAACGGTCTCCGAAGTCTCAAGGGATATGGATTTGATGAAGTTTAAAAACAGACATCCTCATACCCTTAGCAGAGGTGAGAGGCAGAGGGTTGCTGCAGCCGCTATCCTGGCATTACAACCGGACAGGATTGTGTGCATATAGAGTACTTCATGAAATTAATTTCCAATCTGAATGCTTTAGGAAAAACTATAATCTTGATTACTCATGATATGAGGGTCGTTGCCGGGTACTGTCATAGAGTGCTCGTTATAAATGATGGCTGCATCATTCTGGATGGACCTCCGAGAGATACTTTTTCTAAACTTAAAGTTTTAAAAGATGCGTATTTAAAACCCCCGCCGATATGGCAGATAAGCTCAAAATGCGGAATTGAACCTCCTTTGCTCACATTGAATGAGTTCTGTCTAAGCGGGCAGAGTAGGTAAAGAGAAATGTTAAGGGATTTGATTAGACTAGCAGGCAAACGAAAGGCTAAATTAATTTCTTCATGTTTTCTCTCTATTATCAGCTCAGGTCTTTCAGTAATACCGTTTTTATTAATATATCAGCTCCTTTTGCTTCTATTTAGTTCCAATACCAATCAAGAAAATACCTGGTTTCTTGTAGCCCTCCTTCCTTTTGTCTACACCATCATGTACATAGTCCTTATTTACGCTTATGACCTCTCCCACAGGGCCGCCTACGAAATTCTCTACGATGTCAGGATAGAGCTTGGGCAGAGGATGACGAAACTGCCTTTAGGTTATTTCAACGAAAAGAATACCGGCGAAACCGAGACCATAATGAACGAGAACGTTGAACGGCTGGAATTCTTTCTGGCTCATCATCTTCCTGAAACGATAACGACAATCTTCGTTCCCGGCTTTTTGGCAGCTCTCCTCTTCGCTTTAGACTGGTGGATGGCCATGGCCTCTACTTCCTTAATCATTATAGCTTTGGTTATTATACTCCTCAACGCCAGGAAGTGGCAGGGGATGGTAGATAAATTCTTGACCGCCCAATCCAGAGTTAATTCCACAATTGTGGAATATACACAGGGCATCGCAGCGATCAAGGCCTTCAACCAGACAGCCGAGTCTTTCGGGAAATACCGGAAGAATATGGCTATGTGGCGGAATACTCTTGTGAAGTGGTCTAAGGAAACAGCGCTTCCCTTCACCTTATATCAGGCGTTTATCACATCCCCTTTAGTAGTAATAATCCCGGTTGGTGTTTGGCTTTACCGTCATGAAACGCTCACCTTGGAGATGTTTCTCTTGTTTTTGCTTGTAGGCCCGATCTTCGGCAATCTTTTCATGCGTATATACCAGTTCTTAAGATACTGGCTGGAAGAAAAGGAATGTATGGATAGGGTGAACAAATTACGGTATGCAAAGGTTCTCCCAGATTATGAAGAGGGCAGGAGCCCATCCAGATTCGATATTACCTTCAGGGATGTAAGCTTTTCCTACGATGGCGATGAAAAAAATGTCTTGCATGGCATCAATTTTCATGTACCCCAGGGCACTATGTGTGCTTTAGTTGGGCCGTCAGGTACCGGTAAGACCACAATTGCCAGGTTAGTTCCCAGGTTCTGGGATGTGAAAAATGGGGAAATTCTCATCGGTGAGTGCAATATAAAGGATTTTCCTTTAGAAAGGCTCCTTTCCTGCATCTCCTTAGTTTTTCAGGAAATCTATCTGTTCAACGATACAATTTTAAAGAACATCCGATTGGGAAAGCCGGAAGCCACAGAGGAGGAAGTTAAGGCAGCAGCCTGTGCCGCACGTTGTGATGAGTTTATAGAGAAACTGCCCGATGGATACAATACGCTTGTAGGCGAAAGAGGTCTGGGCTTAAGCGCAGGTGAGAAGCAGCGAATCTGCATTGCAAGAGCGCTGTTGAAGGATGCTCCAATTGTTATTCTGGACGAGGCTACAGCATTTATCGATCCTGAGAACGAGAAATTGATCCAGGAAGCAGTAAACAATTTAGTCAAAGACAGAACTGTGCTGGTAATCGCTCACATGCTTTCCACTATAACGAATGTGGACCAGATTCTCGTCGTAGAAAAGGGAAGAATTGTAGAGCGGGGAAAACACAAAGAACTGGTTAAAGAAGGAGGGCTTTTCAGCAGGATGTGGGAGGCGCATATCTCTGCCCTTGGATGGGGAATCAGGAGCTAATGGTATGGGAATGTTCAGAGAATCATTCTTCCTGGCCGGGAACAACAAGAATAGATTGAAATTCATCTTTTCGTTAATGGCATTAAGAGGCATAGTTAAAATTCTTCCTTTACTGATTCTTTATTTGGTTGTCCTGGAACTCTTAAGCGCAAGGGTGGATTTGGGAAAGATTCTGGTACTTACAGCCATTCTTGCAACAGCCTTTTTTGTGATTAACATCTGGGACCATTACCTGGCTCTTTCCGCTATGAAGTTGGGTCATAAACTTTCCTACGACATCAGGATTAGCTTAAGCGATAAATTGAGGAAATTATCCCTGGGCTTCTTCAGCAGGAGACCGACGGGATAACTCAATACGACCCTGAGCGAATATGTCTCACGAGTTGAAAACTTCGTCTCCTATATGGAACCATTTTTTCTCTCTTCCCTGATATCTGCTTCTGTGTTGAGCATATTTTTCCTGATTTTAGACTGGAGGATGGCGCTTGCCGCTGTTTCTGCAGTCCCTTTAGCTTTAATAGCCTTTACATATGCGGACAGAATAGCCCAAAGGGTTACCAAAGCGAGGGAGGAATCCCTTCGCAGGACTAATTCTCTGATCGTGGAATTCATACAGGGGATGCCGGTTATCAAGGTGTTCAACCAGGTAGCGTCCAGGTTTCTAAGATTCAAGGAGACTATGAGGGATTTCCGAGATAAAAATATCCGCTCGGTTGTATCCACGACCATTCCGAGTATGGTTCTCCTCACCTGTACAAGCCTCAGTGTTGCCGTCCTTCTCCCGCTTGGCTTATACTTTTATTTCAAAGATTCCCTGTCCTTGAGCACCCTGGTATTCTTTATTATTGCCGCCCCCTCATTTTCCGACTCGATTGCCCACTATCTTTTTGGATATATGCATACCAAAAGCCCTATCGGTCAGGCGATGAAACACATTTCTAATATTCTAAAGGAAAAACCACTTCACGAGCCTGAAGCTGATGCGGAACTAAAATGTTTTGACATCGTGTTTGTGAATGTCTCTTTCAGCTACAATGGACAGCCCGTGCTTAAAGATATAAGCTTTGAGATTCCGGAACAAAGTGTAACCGCACTCGTCGGAGCATCGGGAGCCGGAAAGACCACCATCACAAACTTGATTGCCCGGTTCTGGGATGTGAGTTCAGGGGAAGTGAGGATCGGGGGAAAGAGTATAAGAGATTTAAAGCTTGACCGATTGCTCGCATACATCTCGATGGTTTTTCAGGAGGTCATCCTGTTCAACGATACTATTTTAGAGAACATAAGGCTGGGAAGCAAGGATGCCACGGATGAAGAAGTCATATCGGCGGCCAAAGCAGCAAGATGTCACGAATTTATCGAGATCCTTCCCGATGGATATAATGCCATGATCGGCGAAAGAGGTGTAAACTTAAGTGCAGGGGAGAGGCAGAGGATCTCTATTGCAAGGGCAATTCTAAAGGATTCTCCCATTATTATTCTGGACGAAGCTACAGTTTATATAGACCCTGAGAATGAGAAGCTGATTCAGGATGCAATAACTGAGTTAACGAAGAATAAAACGGTCCTGGTTATTGCTCACAGGCTTTACACCATTACCTCAGCAGACCAAATTCTGGTTCTGGATGAGGGTAGGATTGTAGAAAGAAGTCCTCATGAGGAACTCCTGGCAGCGAATGGACTGTACAATAGATTTTGGGAAGCTCAGAAGGCATCCAGTGGATGGAAGCTATAGGGAAGATCTATAAGGAGGATAGTGTATGTGTCAGTCAAATGCTTACTTCATTCAGAACGGCAGGGAGGAACTTTTCTTGGAAGATGTCGTGTTAATCAAACCCGAAGGCGAAAAGATACTTCTCGAGGGTCTCTTCGGGGAGCAGGAGCTTGTCGATGCAGAGATTAAGGTGATCGACCTGCTCAATCATAAGATAATTTTAGATAAAAAAGAATAACACTTTGGGGAGACTAAAATGGAAAAGACGGATATGGAAAAGCTAGAAATATTATTAAAGCATTGGGTTGAGCATAACGAAGAACATGGAGGAGAATTTGAAAAGTGGGCAGAAAAAGCCAAAGCCCTCGGTAGAAATGATGTTAATAACAATATATTACAAGCAATTGAGAAGATGCGTGAGGCAAATGAATTTTTAGTTAAGGCGTCGGAGAAGTTGACCCCTTGACTTTACATGAGCATTGGTTAAAATAATAACAAACTTATACAGAATCTGGTAGTTATTATTGCTCGTTCGATATGGCACTTCTCCGAAAGGAAAGATAATAAGAAAAGCAGTTATCTATACTGCTAAAGATCACCACATCAATCCGGAACAGATCGATCCCGATGCCAAAAGGGTCATTGCCAGGCTTAAAAAAGCAGGATTCAGCGCCTATATTGTAGGCGGAGCTGTTCGGGATCTATTGACAGGGAAGAAACCCAAAGATTTCGATATTGCCACAAATGCCTTTCCAAAACATATTCGAAAGCTTTTTTCCCATTCCAGGATTATAGGTAAAAGGTTCAGACTGGTTCATATTTATTATCACAGGAATCACAAAAATAAAATACTTGAGGTGTCAACATTTCGATCTGAGCAAAGGGGAAATACCAATAATAGATACGGATCCATAGAAGAAGACGCCCGCCGGCGGGATTTCACTCTGAATGCACTGTTTTACTGTCCGGTAAAGCAGATCATTATTGATTATGTAGGAGGATTTAAAGATATCAGGGAGAGAAAGATTCGAACCCTGGCTTCTGCAGAAACATTATTTTTAGAAGATCCGGTTAGAATGATCCGCGGGATTAAGTATTCGGGTTTCACGGGTTTTCATCTTCCATTATCCGTTACACGGGTCATTAAAAAAAACAGGCATGAGCTTTTACAGTGTTCAGCCGCCCGGATCACAGAGGAAGTTTATAAAATCCTGCAGAGCGGGAAGTCAGCCTCTGTGTTCTTTAAACTGTATCAGCTTAAACTGCTGGAGGTTATTCTTCCGGTTATGGATCAATTTATTCGTACTCGGAGTAAAAAAAATATAGATGATTTCCTGTTTTGGAGCCTCAAACAGTTGGATGATTGTATCAATAGTAATCCGGATAGAAGGATTGAACGTGGGGTAATGCTCTCATACCTGTTTAAGGATCGATATGCTGAAGGAACGGGGAATAACCAGGAAGGAGATCGGCTCCTTGTTGCACAGAAATTCTTACATAAAGCTTGTTTACCACTTGTCCCGTCCAAACGTGAGGTTTACATTGCCGCCTTGATCCTGCTTAAAGGGCATAAGAGGAAAGAGCTCAAGCAAGGCGGCAGGAGGAGTGTAAAGAGAGCTTAAATACGTTTACTTTAAGAATTCAATTCTCTTAAGCAGAGAATCTGCTTTATCTCCATAGGTTTCCGTGTCAATAGCCTTTGCCTGTTTTAAATAATTCTCAGCCAGGGTGTATCTTTTGTCAGCAAAGGCATTAACACCTAAGGCATAATTAATGAGCCCCGGTTCTATACCCAGCTCCAGAGCCTGACTGTAATACTTATGGGCTTCCTGATAATCCTTCCGTTCATATTTAATCAGTCCCATATAGTAGTATGGAATATAATTATCGGTTCGAAGCTCAAAGGTCTTTTTAAAGCTATTTTCTGCTTCTGCGATCTGGTCGTTGCCGTAAAACTCAATACCCTCCTTAACAAGCTCATTGAAGCTCTTAAGAGAGAGTATAAAGGCTTGAAAATCCTTCTGTAATCTATCATCTTTCACCCAGGAGAAGGCCTTTTGTTTTACCCGCAGGGAGTTTTCAGTCAGAGAAAGATTCTCATCTAATGCTGAAATGGAATCCCAGATTATGCGGTTATAGCGGCTGTCGGAACTGCTCATTAGAAAATGAACTAAACCCCATGAAGTGGGATAAAAAACGTCGATTTTTTCCTGAGCAGAGGTTTTATCCATGACAATTAACTCTGATATGGGTAAAGGCCCGGCTGTTTTTTCACCTTTCAGAATTGTTTTTAAGCTTTCAAGCCAGATAAGGTTAGGCTGCCAGGTAAAGGATTCAGTGAACGGATCATACTTTGAATATTCCAGATATGCGGCCATGCCTTCCTCCAGCCAGAGAGGGGCATGAGGGATCATTGCGTTTAAGTATTGGATGAATCCATAATGCATTAAAGAGGCGTTTAGCTCTATCTCTTCACGCTGGAACCCTACCATCTCGCTTCGGGCAAGATCTTTATAGGATATAAAAACAAAGTCGGTTCTCGTTTCAGCAATTATAGTCTGCAGGTAGATGTCAAAATTTTCTTTTTCAGAAAAGATTCTTACTCTGAATTTAGATGGAACATCGGAAAGGTCAAAATGAAAAAGCTCGTTAAATAGTTTTAAAGAGGCCTCCATCTTTTGTGATATCTCAACAGCACATGACTTGCTTTCATCTGAATACACCTGGTGGTTTTCCGATGACCAGGTGTAAAAATTGCGGTCTTGCGCATAGATCACAGCAGGGTGTAAAACTCCCAGGACTATTAGAGATGCAAGGATACAGGGTAATTTTTTCTTCATACTGCCCCTAAGGATAAATCATAAACAACCAACAAAGCCATGTCAAACTTCAATTATTTTTTCTTCCTCGTTTACCCGTTCTGCCAAGCATAAGGGCAAGGGGTCTATAGGAGGGAATATTTTCCATAACAATCTTGATGGAAGTGGTCATTGGAATGGCCAGAAGCACACCGGGAGCACCCCAGAGCCATCCCCAGAAGAGTAAGGCAAAAAAGACCACTGTAATTGAGAGATTGAGTCTATGCCCAACTGTTCTCGGTTCAATAACCTGACCGATCAGGTTTTGAAGCACTACCAGGGCAAGGAGAACCCACAGAGCCCTGGAAAAAGTCCCAAACTGTACAATCGCAATAAGCGGCGGAAGCATAACAGCTATGGTGGATCCTAAATATGGTATGAAGTTCAGAATAAAAGTGAGAAAACCCAGAATAATGGCAAACTCAACCTTGAAGAAAATCAAGATAAGCCCGGTTCCTATACCTACGCTTACACTCATAAGTGTTTTTATACCGATATAATTTCGAAGCCCACTGTCAATATGTTTTAGGATTATGGCAATTCTTTTTCCCCTCTCCCTGGGGAAACTGCGAAGAAGTTTACGGGTTAAGCTATATTTTCCCAACAGGATAAAGAGAGAGTATAAAAAAACCACAAAAAAATCTTTAATAAAGTTCATGATTGAGCCGGCTGCAGACAATACAATAGAGCCTATGGGGATTTTTTTAAGCTCGTCTAAAAAATTCTTTTTAATAATCTCATCAGCTTCAAAATGTATTTTTGAGAGGATATCAGTGATCATGGACATCAGTTTTAACTGGTAGCTGGGGAATTTCCCCGCGAAGTCCAGCATACTTCTGTATATAATTATTCCAAATACAAAGAAGACGCTTAAGAAAATCAGGGCTGTTATTAGAGCAGAGATCAATAGAGGTATTTTAAGATTTTTCAAGAAAGCTACCAGTGGGTCCATAATATAAGCTAAGAGCACGGCTATGAGGATGATTATTATAAAGGGCTGGGCCAGTTTCAATGTGAGTCCTACTAAAAAAATGACTATCAGGGTGAGTAGAATATATATTTTATTCTGTCTATCCATTTTATCTTTTAATCTTGCCAATAGTTAAATTTACTTCCTTAAGATTTAGACCCGTATACTGTTCAATGTTTTTCAGAATGTATTCCTGCAGTTGATAGAGGGATGCCGCTATCTGTTTCCCAAGCGGTACATTAAGAATGACTTCCAGTCTGTACTCACCTGAGTCTTTCATTACCACAATTTTTTCAACACTTAAAGAGGCATCATACTCCTGAACACAGTGAAGCACCATCTGGGTAAGAGCCTCTTTAGAGATAGAGACCGTTCCCCGGTCACTGTAGGCGGGACGCACCAGTGTTTTCTCAATAATACTTCCCTTTTTAATGGGATGGAATCTTTTCTTGAAAAAGATTCTAATTGAATCAAAGAAAATCTGAGGATAATTTTGCTTTACTTCAATGGCTGGCACGGGAATTATATGTTTTCCCTCTGAATTCCTTGATCTTATGGCTGCTTCGATTTCCTCCAGGGTAGACACGTCCTTAATATTAATGATCTTACTGGGCTGGGGAAGCCCCAATTTATCGGCTATTGTTTGTGCCATTTTCACTGATGTGGCAATGATGAGAATTCTTTTAAAATGCTCATCCTGAAGAGATCGTTGTACATCTTTTGAATGTTCCGACTCAGTAAATAAAGCAGTTCTGATGGCCGATAATATTCCTTTTTCTTTTTTAGCGGATTGGCCGGCAAGTATCTTCTGATCCCTGATTAAAAGACCGTCATCGATGATCAGTTCAACTCCATATTTCTGAGCTACGAGTTTGGCTCTGAAACTCTTGCCCGTTCCGCTTTTGCCTACAAGGGTAAATACCTTGACCCCTTTAAACAGCCAGATTATGTTGCGGAACAAACTACTCAGCTTGGGCATTTAATTTTTAAGCTCTCCTCTTTATACAAGAACGTCTTCGTTTCTATGACGTCTTCGTCAATATCACATCTGCGTCACAGCATTCATTTTGCAGCTTATTCAAAGCTTTTTCTACATCTATTTTGCCTAAAAGAGAATTTAAATAACTTATGCTCTTATCTGGAATGGGAGCAAAGAGCTGGTGAAATCCAATCAGAGAGTTGCTTGTTTTCAGGCGGAAGCAGAAGGCATGCAGGATATACTGATTTAAAAGGGCAGGACCCCCGTATTTGCGGTCACCGACCAGGGGATGGCCGTGAAGCGCGCCCTGGATGCGAATTTGATGGGTTCTCCCCGTGATAAGGCGGCAGAAGGCTAAAGTTGACTTATCAGTGCTGATTAGGGGAAAAACGATAGATTCGGCGATCTTTCCTTTACGAATGCAGGCGTCCCGGCTGGTAGATATACCCAGGGAAACTTTCTTTACGGGATCTCGGATAAGATAATCATTCCATGTTTCTTTCTTTTTAATCCTACCAGAGAAAAGCGCTGCATAGTACTTCTCTGCCCGCCCCTCTTTGATGAATGTTGATAAAATCCTCGCGCCTGCTAGTGAGAGGGAAAAAAGAACAATACCGGATGTATTCCTATCCAGACGATGCACGGGTCCGGGCTTGAAGGATAAGGATTTTTCTTGATTCATCGGTATGTAGGCCCTTACCAGAGTATCTAAAGATTCTCTCCCGTGCACCAGTAATCCCCTGGGTTTATTTAAAACAAGGACATGCTCATTCTCAAAGAGAATCATGGATTTCAGGTCGTACTTTAAGCGCGCTCCTCCTCCGGAAACGGTTTTTAGCAGGGTCATGCTGGTTTCTTCCCCTCTATTAGAAGGAGAAGGCAGGGGGAAATTACTCTTGATATTAATTTCATCTCCCATTTTAATTTTGGAAGCAGGATGAGCTTTTTTCTGGTTTTGCCGGATATATCCTTTTCGGATTGAACTGTAAATCCAGGATAGAGGCAATTCCGGAAACATTTTGCGAATTAACCGATCGAGTCTTCTTCCCTCATCATCTTTTCCTGCACGAAAACTTTTTAAGTATTCAAAGCTGTCCATTATATGATTTTCCGGACCATCTATATCGACTTTGGCACAGGCTCAAATCATATCCGCATGTAGGAGTGTATTGGTATAGCCATGTGATGTCAACGAAGCGAACACGCTAAAGAGGAGGTACCCGGTCAAGAAAGAAGAGCATTGTATTTTTTTGGATAATGGGCGATAGAGCCGGCAAGAATCTATATTTATAACCAATATTCTCCGTGCTATAATCAATAAGCTTGTAAAAGCTAATAGCATAATAGTTACATTATTGCCTTATATACTTTTAAAAAGTATCCATACCGGTTATGCTTGTTTTCCCCCTCGGGTTAAGAGGAATTTGACAATATGTCTACTTTTTGGGTAGTATTCAAATATGAGAGTATATCTCTTCTGGAACGTGTTGTAAGGGTAGAGGAAGGAATTTTAAGAATAGAGAAGCATTTAGAGTACATACAATCCTACATGGATAAGAGATTTGAAGCTGTTGATAAGAGATTTGAAGATATGAATAAAAAATTCTCCATGATGTTTATTTTCATGAACATAGGATTCATTATTTTAATATTAATTACAATTATTTTTAAATTTATTTCCTGAATTTCCGTATTTGATGATGCTTGCAATAAGATCACAGCCCTCACCGTGCCCGATACTAATCGGGCTACTGATAAGTATCATCTTGCTTTTGAGTTTTTTTTCTCTTTTTGTAAGCCCTGATTTTATCTCAAACAGGTGCTGGCGGGGGTATTATACTGTTTTAGTAAAAAGCCCCATGCTGTCCCGGGAAGCAGTATCCAAAGTGGAATACATGCCCGGTGTTCAGGCAGTTGTCTCAAAATATTCCTCTTCAGTTATTTTTAATACTTTTTGGGGCTTTGAATCTGTCGAAATTGATGCACTCAAGGAGCGGTTGGATACTGTGGATCTACGCTTCGATCCATATTTAAAGTCAGTTTCAAACTATTTTCAAGTTGTACGGCGGAGTAATACCTGGAGCCTCATCTATATACGATCCGATCTGAGCCCTATACTCTTATACAGCAGGCTCCATGCCCTATTTTCAGATCAAGGTACACATTGGCGCTTGCTCGAGTTTGATGCAGCATCAAAGATTCTTCTGTCTATTCTCTTTTTAATCTATTCAGTGACAGTAATCGGTATTAGAGAAAAACCAGTTTTCAGGCTGATGGATTTGGCGGCCCTGGTACCCTGGTTTATGAATCTCATTACAGGTGATTATTTGGATTTAATCGCTTTTTTCCTGATCTATCCCGCCTGGGTGCTTTTCAGGGAAGCATTCATGAATTATTTAAATAATCCGGGATCGGTCAAAGCCATAATATTTAGATCATTCATCTTTATATCAATCATCGCTTTAGCTAATCTCCTGATTATGAACCCGGCCGGATATCACTGTATTAAAAGCCTGACTGCCCTGGCGGCAAATCTGCTGTTGATCCCGCTTCACATCCGTCTGGCCGCATTGAAAAGAAATCGTGCCTTCCATCCTGTATACGAACCACGTTTCATTCTCAATAAACTTAAACCCCGTGATAGGATAATCAACAGGAAAAAAATTGTTCTGGTACTGTTGACTGCCGTAACCCTGCTGTCCTTTCCGGTTGAGTTTATAGAGAAAAAGACTAAAGGTCTTTCAGCACCCATGCCTTTGAGAGTTAAACCCGAAGAGGAGATTTCCTGGTCTTCCCTGGGAAGGCTCTCCATGCTCAATACCCATAAGCTGCCGAATCTGGCCGATTATATTACTCACATCGCTTATCAGCAGGGGCTTACATTCGGGCGGCCCTATGGTTTTCCTCACCCGGGAGAGCGAATCTATATCTCAAACTATCAGAATGCGGGGCAGGGCAATGAGATCATAAAAACATTCAGGGTTGTTAAGCGGTTTAAGGAGTCATGGCTTTCTGAGACGATCGCCGGCGCGCAGGTCGGAAGCATTGAGCGGATGCTTATAAACCAGGAAGAGGCTGTACAGGTAATTATTCAGGAAGAGATTAGAGTACTGCTAAAGAAAATGTCAGCTTTTAAAATAATTCTTATTTCTGTTTTCCTCATTTTTTCCCTCTATATTTGGAATTTTTATTTGACACCACATCAATTGTATGGTATTAGGAGTTTTACACTCTGGAGGAAACGGCACACTGTATGAGGAATACTATAACATTCGCCAGGGGTGGAGTGCATCCACATGATTATAAGAGCCTGACCGATAAGATCCCTATAAAGAATGCGCCGATTCCGGCCGAATCGATTATACCCATGCATCAGCATATGGGAAGCCCTGCGGAGTGTATGGTTCAGCAGGGGGATACGGTGCGGGAGGGCATGCTGATCGGCAAAGCAACTTCCGCTTTCTCCGCTAATATTCACTCACCGGTACCAGGCGTGGTGAAAGAAATAAAGCAAGTATATCTGCCCAACGGAGTAAAGGGCAAAGCCGTGGTTGTGGCTTTTGAGGGGGAATTTGATCAATCCGGAAAATTACAGGAGCTTCTTAACTGGAAGGATATGTCTAAGACTGATTTGATGGATCGAATCAAACAGATGGGAATTGTGGGACTTGGAGGCGCCACATTTCCCACACCTATTAAGTTTAGTGTGCGCGAAGGCACACAGATAGAGTATTTTGTTGTCAATGGAGTGGAGTGTGAGCCTTTTTTGACAGCCGACCACCGCCTGATGCTGGAAAAAACGGATGATATCCTTACCGGCATACAAATTGTTGAAAGAATTCTTACACCCCGGAAAATATTAATAGGCATAGAGGAGAATAAGCCGGACGCCATCTTGCTTATGGAAGAGGCGGTCAAAGATAAGGGCCTTGATATTGAAGTGATTCCATTAAAGATGAAATACCCACAGGGGGATGAAAAGCAGTTATTGGTCTCACTGATAGACAGGCAGGTCCCTTCAGGTGGGCTTCCCATGGATATAGGCGCAGTGGTATCAAATGTGGGCACTATATTCGCTATCTATGAGGCTGTAGTGCTGAATAAGCCGCTTATTGAACGAATAGTAACAGTATCCGGCTATTGTTTGAAAAATCCGGCTAACTTAAAGGTGCGGCTTGGCACAAAGATCGGTGAGCTTATTGAGGAATGCGGGGGTTTTGCCCATGCTCCTGCGAAATTGATATCCGGCGGTCCCATGATGGGATTCGCATTTGCAGATCCGGATACTCCGGTTACCAAGGGTGTATCCGGCATAATCGCTCTTTCTAAGAAAGAGGTGAAAAGCCCTTCCGAAACCCCATGCATCGCATGCGGCCGGTGTATCGCCTCCTGCCCCATGGGCCTGAGCCCGACTGTTATCTACAAATGGATAGAACATGGAGAATATGAAGAAGCCCTGGCTGAAGGGCTGATGGACTGCAAGGAATGCGGCTGCTGCGGTTATGTATGTCCCGCCCATATCCCCCTCGTACAGGGAATGAAGCTCGGGAAGATCATGACTAGAAAGAAGAAGATCTGAACATGGAAAATAAATTATCTTTGATTATAAGCTCTTCTCCGCATCTACATGAGGGCAGCTCAACAACTAAAATAATGTGCGCAGTAATCCTGTGCCTTATTCCTGCAGGGATATGGGGTATATGTATATTCGGCATTTATTCCCTCTTTGTAATTCTTGCCTCCATTCTGGCCAGCCTAATAACTGAGTTCATCATTACCAGACTTCAGGGCCGTTTCACTTTAAGTGACGGCAGCGCCTTTCTGACCGGACTGCTGGTAGGCTATAATATGCCTCCTTCCGTGCCACTCTATATTCCGGTTATTGCTTCGGTATTCGCGATTTCCGTTGTTAAGATGACCTTCGGAGGTCTCGGCAGGAACTGGATGAATCCGGCTCTGGCAGGCAGGGTGTTTGTCATGTTTTCCTGGACCGGGCCTATGACCACCTGGCTGGCGCCGAGTGCCTGGGGCCGGGTAGACGGAGTGACCGCTGCGTCTCCGCTTGGTTTTATTAAAGCGGGATTACTCGATTTTAAAGGTAATATAAGCGGGCCTATAGAATTCCTGGCAAGTCAGGGCTATCCGGTTGGGAGAACGGCGCCTCCAGGCTCGGGCTGGCTGAATAATATACTTGCTTCAATCGGCAGGATCTTTCCTGAGGGTTACGGCAATCTCTTTTTAGGAAATATTCCGGGCTGCATCGGGGAGGTTTCCGCACTACTTCTGCTTTTGGGTACAATCTATTTATTCATTAAAAAAATTATTACCTGGCATATACCGGTCTCATATCTTGTCAGTTTCAGTCTCTTAGTCTGGATTTTTGGGGGAAACAGATTTGGATGCGGTTTTTTTCGTGGTGATGTTTTCTTTCAAATCTTTACCGGGGGTTTAATGCTGGGAGTCTTCTATATGGCTACAGATATGGTCACCTCTCCACTCACCCCTAAGGGCATGATTATTTTCGGCATTGGCGCCGGGTTCCTTACTTTTCTCATACGCTTTTACGGCTCCTTTCCCGAGGGAGTATCTTTAGCCATCATCATTATGAATATGTTCGTTCCCCTAATCAATCGCTTTACCAGGCCCGTTAAGTTTGGGATTGTTAAGGAAGGAAAGGAATGAAAAATATCCTTGTTTCAGGAGGTAAACTTTTCATCATATGCGCGGTTGCAGCCGTTACACTCGGCGGAATAAATGCCATAACCGAACCTGCTATTAAGGCGAGAAAAATACAGGAGCTCAACCAGGCTTTAAAAG
Source organism: Spirochaetales bacterium (assembly GCA_030615505.1). GTDB lineage: Bacteria > Spirochaetota > Spirochaetia > SZUA-6 > DRHE01 > JAUWZD01. Next base: position 15,440 of record JAUWZD010000036.1, read on the forward strand.
CATTAACCCCGGATGCCGAAACGAGCGCAACGGAAGCAGTTCCGGACAATCCGGCAATAAAGGCTTTCTATTCCGTATTGAAAGGGGGAAAGACAGCCGGATATATTCTTCGGATTATTGGAAACGGCTATAGTGGGGAAATGAAAATCCTGGCAAGGTATGAACGCGACGGCACCATAAAATCCGTTAAGCTGATGGATAATCTGGAAACCCCCGGGCTGGGTAAGAAAGCGGAGGATCCCAGGTACATGGAGAAATTCTTAAGAACAGGAAACAGGAGCCGCCCCGTACCTGTGCGCAAGGATATGCTGCAAAGTGCTGAGGCGGATGCGATTACCGGCGCTACCATAACCTTTTTGGGAATAGCAAGGGCCTTAGCAGAGGGCGCGCAATTTGTAATTGAGGGAGAGAAAAAATATGCTCCATGAGTTTACAAAAGGATTATTAAAAGAAAATCCGATATTTATCATTATGCTGGGTCTGTGTCCTGCCCTGGCTGTGTCAACTCAGGTTGTAAACGCCTTAGGAATGGGGGCAGGGGTTATTTTTGTTCTTCTGGGCTCAAATATTTTTGTTTCCCTGCTAAAGGATTTCATACCTGAGAAAATACGAATTCCCTCATATATAGTGATTATCGCCTCATTTGTTACGATCGTGGACTTAGTCATGCAGGCCTATGCTCCTTCATTATCCAGGAATCTTGGGGTTTTTGTGCAGTTAATTGTAGTTAACTGTATAATCCTGGGACGCGCGGAAGCCTTTGCTAACAAGAGATCCCTTGCAGAATCAATTTTAGATGCTTTGGGCATGGGAATCGGGTTCACACTTGGTCTGCTTTTAATTTCCCTTATCCGCGAAGTTTTGGGAGCAGGGACCATCACACTATTTGCTGTCGGAAGCTTTGACGGAGTGATACGCATACCCTGGCTGTCCAGCTTTCCGGCGCGTGTTATCGGGCTTGCTACCGGGGCTTTAATGGTTATGGGCTATCTGAAAGCCCTCTTCAACTGGCTTGAGACTAAGAAGGAGCAGAGCAGGCAGAGAGATGCGGTGAGGAGTGGGTTATGACCTATATAGGCATCATCATCACATTTGTCTTTATCAGTAATTTTATACTGACTCAATTCCTCGGCTTATGTCCCTTTATCGGAGTATCCAGAAAGATGGATTCTGCAGTGGGTATGGGCTTTGCAGTGATCTTCGTCATGTCCATGGCTGCCTTAGCGACCTGGGTCATCTATCACCTTATACTGGTACCTTTAAGCCTTGAATTTTTACAGACTATGACCTTTATTCTGATTATTGCCACCTTAGTCCAGTTTGTGGAGATGGTGATTCAGAAAATCTCACCACCCCTCTATAAGGCCCTGGGTATCTATCTTCCACTGATTACTACCAACTGCGCCGTTATGGGAATTGCGCTTATTGCCGTTAGAAGCAATTATAGCGCTTTAGAGAGTTTTATAGCCGGATTTTCAGCAGGCGTCGGCTTTTTGCTTGCCATTTTAGTTATGTCTTCCATTCGGGAAAAACTGGATACTGAATGGGTGCCCAAACCCTTCCGGGGTATTCCCATAGCATTCATTACAGCAGGATTGATGGCTTTAGCTTTTATGGCTTTTGATAAAGCCCTGCTGAAAAATCTGCTCGGTTAGGAGGCATTCGTGGTTCTGGTTCGAATTCTATATGCATTCATTGCCGTGGCCGGTTTAGGGATGCTCCTTGGCGCAGGTCTTGCCTTTGCCTCCAGATTCTTAAGTGTGCGTAAGGATGAGAGGATAGCCGCGCTTGAGGCGGTACTGCCCGGTTTAAACTGCGGGGCCTGCGGTTATGCAGGCTGTGCCTCATACGCTGCAGCGATTGCGGGGGAAGAAGCTTCCCTGACACTCTGTGCGCCGGGAGGTGAGGATGCAGCAAAAGGAATCTCAGAGATAATGGAAGTGGAGTTCAACGGTACAATAGAAAAGAAGGTGCCCCAGGTGCACTGCCGCGGCGGACAGGGAAGATCAGAGTATGAGTTTGACTATTTCGGAATTAAGGACTGTAATGCGCTTTATGCCCTTTTGGGCGGTAATAAGGTATGTAAGTTCGGCTGCCTGGGACTGGACAGCTGTATACAGGTATGCCCTGCAGGTGCGATCGATTATGATTCGGAAAGTTTAATCTGGGTGGACAAAGAGGTCTGCATCGGCTGCGGTAAATGCGTGGAAGTCTGTCCCACAGGAGTTATGCGCTGGATACCGTACTCAGCGGATTATATCGTAGTATGCAACTCAACTGATAAAGGAGCAAGGGTAAGGAAATACTGTTCCGTAGGCTGTATTGCCTGCAAAATCTGCGAGAAAAAATCACCAGAGGGAGGGTACAAGGTCGAGGATTTCCTTTCAAAAATTGATTATAATACGGAAGGGGAGAGGAAGTCCGGAGCCGAGGCCTGCCCGACGAAATGTATTGTAAGGAATGATCGTCATCCGAAGAAATAATGAAACAAGTTCAGCTCATTCTGGGCACTTACAATTATCAGCCCGATGGAGACTTCCCCCATATCTATGAGCGGGCCTATCAAAAGGCCTATAAGCCATTCTTAAGTGTGCTTAATGATTTTCCCGATTTTCCCTGTGTTCTTCATTATTCCGGCTTCCTCTTAGAGTGGATGGAAGAACACCACCCCGAATTTCTTATGCTTCTTAAAGAAATGGTCGACCGGAAACAGGTGGAGCTCTTAGGAGGCGGTTTCTACGAGCCAATTCTCACGTTGATCCCTGACGCGGATAAACTCGGCCAGATTGAGAAAATGACCACCTACCTAAGGGCTCGTTTCGGCACCAGACCCAGGGGAAGCTGGATCGCAGAGAGGATCTGGGAGCCTGTTCTGGCTAAAATCCTTAGGAACAGCGGTATGGATTATACCTTTTTAGATGACCGCTATTTCCATATCGCAGGAGTAAATGTAGAAAACAGTTACCTTCCCTATCTAACCGAGGATCAGGGGAAGACTATTTCAGTATTTCCCATAAATCTCACTTTACAGGAAATGGTATGCCGGCGGAGCCCTGAAGAAGTCTTAAAAAGATTAATCGATTTAGCGGATGACTCCGGAAAGCGGGTAATATCGATCATCATCCAGGGAGAAAAACTGGACGATCATGAGGAGAGCTTTAAACGCTGTTATCATGAGGACTGGTTTAAGAATTTTTTCAAGGCGATCTCCGGGAACCGGGAGAGAATAGAGCCGGTTACGCCGCGAGTGTACCTGAAGAAGACTCCCCCCCTGGGCAAGATCTATTTCCCATGTTTAGTCCACAAAGAGATGATGAAGTGGGTTTTAAGCAAGGAGCGTCAAAAATATTTTAAGGCTTTGGGCAGAAAACTCAAAAGAGCAGATATGGAGCACTTCTTAAGGGGTGGATACTTCCGGCAGTTTTTAACAAAGTATCCGGAAATTAATCTCCTCTATGCCCGGATGATGTATACCCATATTTTAGTGAATCAGATCCGGGGCGATAAGTATAAGAAACAGGCAGCAAGAACAGAGCTCTGGAAGGGCCAATCCAATGCAGTATACTGGCATGGTCGCACCTGCGGCATCTACTCAAATCACTTAAGAAAGATGGTCTACCGCTCATTCATTGAAGCGGAGAGGATTACCCGCAGTTCTTTAATGTTTATGCCTTCAATAATTAAGACTGATTTTGACATGGACGGTCATCAGGAATACTTGTATCAGGGAAGTATGATGAATGCCTATGTTCATACGGTAGGGGGCGCGGTTATCGAGCTTGATTTTTTACCCGTATCCTGGAATTACCTGGATACTATGTCCAGGTGGCCTGAGCCATGTCATCAGAAGAAATCCGAGGGCTGTGACTGGTATCCGCGCAAGTGCTTTTTAGATCACTTTTTTGCGCCCAGTACAGATATTGATTCCTTTGACCGTATGGAATATACAGAATTGGGAGATTTCATCGACCAGCCATTTGAGCCTGTTGAGTTAAAGAGGGATCAGAAAGAGCTGATACTTGAGAGAAACGGCAGGCTCATAATTAAGAAGAAGCATTATCCTGTACGAATCAGAAAACAGTATATATTCCATGAATCCTCAATAGATCTCCATCTTGCCCTTATTAATCTATCTGAAAAAGTCCTGGATATATGGTACGGTTTGGAGCTTAATCTGGCCCTGGCCTCCAAGGGGAGGGACAGTGTCCGCCTGTTCGGAATGAGAGGGAAGAGCCGTGTTGCTTTAGGAAATGATAAGTGCCAGGCAGAGAAGCTGGGCTCTTATCATGTAAAGGACATGCTTAATAAGGTAATGATTTCCCTCTCATCAGTTGCTGTATTCAACCTCTGGTGTCTGCCTGTGGAAACCCTCTCCCAATCGATTTTAGGGATGGATCGAATTTATCAGTCTTCCTGTTTCATACCCCACTGGAATTTCAGACTTAAAGGGGGGGATTTATGGGAAACCCGGTTGTGTTTAAAGCTCGAGAAAGTGTGATTATCAGGAAGTTTCTCCAGCTTTCCATAGACAGCGAAAGCATGCGTCCAGCCACGGCTGGATGATCTGATAATACCTGTCCTCTGCCAGGAGAAATTCCATAAAGGCCTGTCTATACCTGCCCTGAAAATAGTAGGCCTGAGCCAGATAAAATCGAGCCCGGTTTTCTATTTCATCGGAACGGCGGATGCTTAAGAATTTTAGAAGAAGATCTTCTGACTCTTTAAACTTACCTTTTAGAAACTTTCCGTTTAATATAGTCTGCAGAGTGTATGCTTCTCCTCCCGCACGGAGCGCCCTATCCACGGTAAGTACCTGTGCTTTCATTTGCGGAATAGAAGGGGATGGTACATCAGATAGAATCCGGGTCAATGCCTCTGAAGTTGAGGATTGAAGCATGCTCACTCTCTCGGGCAGCATAAAGGGAGAGAACGGAGATAATTCATCGCCCAATTCCACACCTGAGGTGATTAATAGATAGGGAAGCGGTAAGGGGCGGAGCTTGGAAGTGTCCGGAAAGCCAACTCTGCCGATGCCCATGGGAAGCCTTACGGGGGTAAGGGTGGTGTTGACCCCACCAAACAGTTCCGATTTACCTATCTTAAAAAGACCCGCATCAATAATCGCATAGTACCAGTCCTGGTCTGGAATCGGATAATCCTGATAGCGGGTAGTATTGGCATCGAGGAGCAGCGGAGAAGGTGCTTTTAAAAGGTCTTCTGCTGTGCGCATGGGTGATGTGCTCATGAAAAGGAGGAGCTCGCGATTAGGCTTTGAAACCCGAAAACTGATCAGTATGGAGTCATCCATCACTTCAGTCTTGATCCCGCTCACCTGGGCGGCAAGCTCCTCTTCAGGAGGCAGAATGCTGATAGCCTTGCCCAGGATTGTTATATTCCTGTACGGGATAAAGAGCTTGTATAATTTGCCATCTGAGTCTTCTAATAGCACAGCATAGTAGTACTTCCGCTGATCAGGAGGAGAATCGATATAGCTATTGGAATCAGATGCCGCCCTGGCTATCTCCTGGGCCCATTTAAAGTTGCTTTCAGAGATCTCTTCTGTATATCTGTAGATGAGACGATCCCCGATCACATCCCGAGAGGGTCTCCAGGTCAGCATAATGCTTGAATCCTGTACCTTAGCTTTCAGTCGAGACACAAAAGGGGCAAAAACTTCTGTTTTCTGATCCTGGCTGTTGGTAAGGGCTGCTGACAGAAAGAGGATTAAAAGAAGAGATAATTTTTTCATTCCTAATATACTCATCTATACTAATCGGCTCTAAAAGAGATCATTTGACACAAAATCCATAAATCTTTAAACTGAATAGCATGTTTGTTGCCATCGCCTGTGAGTTAGGAAATGACGATCAAAAGCATAATATATATAACCTGCTTCTTCAATACGGTTTTAAGAAAATATTAAAGAATATTTATGAGTCCGCCACCATAAACAGTAACCAGTTGCTGCGGTTAAAAAGGGAAATCGATAGACTGACTGATTCTTATGATATTTTACGTTTTTATCAATATCCTATGGATGAAACACTGGTTCTTTCCTCTCTGAAAGAGAAGAAGTGGAGAAAGATGATCATCCGTATTTGAAGAAGCATGTCCTTAGACAGCAGCTATGTCCATCCATGGACGCTGCTGCACTCGGACTAAGAAGCATGTCCTTAGGAGGTTGTATGATTGAGGAACTCCGGGGCCGTATAGATGCCCTGGAAAATGAAATCGAAGAATCATGGAGGCATCTTTGACCAGGTAGGGTTAAAGAAAGAGATTGAGTCGCTTGAAGAAAAAACAAGCAGGCCGGATTTCTGGCAGGAGCGGGAGAATGCCGGAGCAATCCTAACAATGCTTAAAAAGCTTAAAGATAGATATGAGCCCTGGAAGGAAATAAAAAAGAGTGTTTCAGACCTAACTGAATTATACCGCCTGGCGTTAGATGAGAAGGATGAGTCCCTAGAGGGGGAGATTAAAAATAATTTAGAAAATCTTGAACAGGCCTATTCGGAATTGAACCTGCTGCAGCTTTTAGGAGAAGAGAATGATTCTTCATCCGCCTTTTTAACTATTCATTCCGGTGCTGGCGGAACTGAGGCCTGTGACTGGGTGAGCATGCTTCTGCGAATGTATACCCGCTGGGCTGAGCGCCGCGGCTTTATCACAGAGATTATCGACCTGCTTGAGGCCGTGGGGGGAATCAAATCGGTTACGCTTGAGGTGACTGGTGAATACGCTTACGGCTTAATCAAGGCCGAATCGGGTATCCACAGGCTGGTTCGAATATCTCCCTTTGATTCCTCTAAGAGACGTCATACTTCTTTCGCCTCGGTTTTCTGCTCTCCGGTACTGGATGATACAATTGAGGTGGATGTTAAAAATGATGATATCCGCATCGATACCTACAGGGCGGCAGGCGCCGGAGGCCAGCATGTGAATAAAACCGATTCCGCTGTCAGGATTACCCATATTCCAACAGGAATTGTAGTTCAATGCCAGAATGAGAGGAGCCAGCACAAAAACAAAGCCACGGCCATGAAGGTTCTTCGTTCCAGGCTGTATGAGCATTATAAACAGGAGAAGGATAAGGAGCGCAAAAAGCTGGAGCAGGAAAAGAAAGATATTGCCTGGGGAAATCAGATTCGATCCTACGTCTTTCAGCCCTATACTCTGGTTAAGGACCACAGAACCAAGTATGAAAGCGGAAATATCCAGGCGGTAATGGACGGGGAAATAGACACCTTTATTGATAAATATCTCATAATAAGCTTAAAGGACAGGAAATAGGGCGTGATTTTAAAATGTGGACAAAATTAAAATTACGGCCGGCATTATCCCTTGAGATATTGTTCTAACAATTTGTCTGGATCATATACTGTATCCTGTGTTTTCCTATCGCGTGAAAACTGCTCAAAGGACAACTCACGAGTGTATTCTTTTATCAGTCCGATCGACTCTCTTATATCGTTTAGATATACAGTATAGTCACGAGGCATATTTGACATGATCCATTATGTAGGGCTTTAGGGCCTCCTTGACAGTGTCGGAGATTACTAAGTCCACAGACTTGCCTTGGAAGAGATCGTCCAAGTAGTACTTAAGGTCCATGTAATTATCGAAGGACTTATTACCTTTCTTAAACTCTACCAAGATGTCTATATCGCTCAAGCAAAATAAAACGATCCAAAGCGTGGGCTACTAAATAAATAAAATTCTTTTACTAAATTAATATTTCATGAAATGATTATTTATATCCAACAAAGAACTTTTTTCAAAAACCCTTGCCGGTAATAATGCCATAAAAAGGGTGGGCCGATCTCAAGTGAAATTACCGTGTATTAAACAACAGTTACTTCGGTTACCGTTTGAAGCTTTCTTTTGAATCAATATTACAAAAATATATTACCCAAGCTCAAATGCGGTTTCGCCCAATGAACGAAAAGTTAGACGATGTGGCGCACAATTTCCTTTAATATTCATTAACTGTTCTCAGAATATCTTCTTGTAGTTCTTCCTTTAGATAAAATCCTGCTTTAAGCAAATTGTCTATCAGAGGCTTTATTTCAATAATAAATCCTTTTTGTTTGGATTTAACAAGTATTCCAAGTGTTCCTGTGGTTGTTTGATTATTCAAGTGCGCAAGTCTACGAGCAAGTGCATCATCAATAATAAGAAGGGGATTTATGTACTCTATTGCTAAAGCAAGGACTGCTGCTTCGCCTTTTCCAAGGTCGGGAACTATTTTCAAAAAGGATGGTGACGAAATTTCTTTTATCTCGATCCATGGGTAACTCTTCACATTAGGAACGTCAACACCAGATCTAAATCCCTCTTCTATTTCCAGTGCAACCTCTCTTGGAATCAGTATCTGGCTATAAAGCTCTTTTAGGAGATCAATTTTGCCTATTCTGTACAGGTAAAATAACGGAGAAGTATTTGAGATAATAACTTCAGGCATTCTGTATATCTTCTTGCAGCTCTTCCTTTGAGAGATCGATTATCGGGACACCATATTTACTGAGAGACTGTAGAAAAGACAATCTTGTTATACCTGCAAGCTGAGCTGCTCGTCCAGAAGAGAGCTTCTTTATTTGAAACAATTTGGCTGCAGCAGCCATTCTAAGGTTCTTTGAGAATTCTTCCTTAGATTCTTTTAATGAAAAAAGAACCTCATCTGGTATGTCAATTTCAATCCGCTGATTCATAATATTTACCTCTTTTTTATTAATATTGCACAATTTTGGAAAAAAGAAAATATATTATTGATTTACCACGATAATGGCTGCTCAACAGATAAATCACTCAGGGTAATAACTAATAATAGAAGATAACTGAAAGAAAATTGAAGTTTAGAAAGTTTTGTGCGCCAGCCTGGTAGGGAAAAGGCCTCTCGGCCCCTTCCTCCCATAAGAACCGTACGTGAAACTTTCGCTTCATACGGCTCAAGCCATCTACAACAACCAGTTTCAGGTGGCGGCAATCAGTTTTCTGCCATTCATCGCTTGCTTTCGCGCAGTGTAAGAAGTCATGTTGCGATAGACTGCTTATCGACCCAAGAATTCGTATTCTCTTACGCCGATTCAGCTTTGATAGAAGCTGCCGCCATTTATCTTGAGTTATGAGATGAGAAAACGCATTATTGTCAAATATGATAGCTGTTTGTTTCATGAATAAACACATGGTACGGCGATATTAGAATGCAATCGATGACATACGCCCGCGATTTCGTATAACATTGAATTTTCGATTGCGTGAATGCTACCTGGTTTTTAAAATTCGCGCAAGTATTCGCAAATTCTTACAAAATGGTGGAATTCACAAAGTGTTTCGCGAATTCATTATATATACGAATTTCGTATATTACTCCATTTTGGTGATGTATCTGAACTACTTCGTGTATACATTCCTCTGGATGAAATCCTATTCTTTCCAAAACGTTTCTTAAATCATCAATATTGAGTTCTTCAAACCTGGGAGCCTGGTTATCAAACATTATAAAAGATTTCAGGATTGTCCGTAAGGTGCTTAAGATGTATGTCCGGCTTTACTGAAGGCTTTTTCGATATCCTCAGGCATCTCACCGGCCATTAACCTGGCCCTGTAAATGGCCTGTTCTGAAAGAACCCGGGCAAGCTTTTTCCATTCTTGCTGATTGAGTGTTGTAATATCTATTTTAAGAGTATGCGCATTCCTAATTTCGCTTCATCAACAACAATCTAAGCTTCGTCCTCATTAGAAATTACATGTTATCGCCAATGAAATCTTGTCTGAGTTCAGGACACAGTTGGGATTGAAAAAAAAATGTAGTTAATCTATTATTCCCGTAATGAGTAGCAGTATAAGCAGACAGGATGAGTTGCTATGGCCATAAATGTTGCGATTGTCAATGACCTGACATTTATCAAGCTGGTCCTGCGTGACTTAATCGAAAAGGCTGGTTTCAGAGTGATTGGAGAGGCTTCAAACGGAGAAGAAGCCATTCAAATGTTTCTGGATAAGAAACCCGATGTAACACTGCTCGATATTACTATGCCCAAAATGGACGGTATTACCACATTAAAAAAAATTCTTGAAATTGACCCAAAAGCAAATGTAATCATGTGTTCGGCCTTGGGGCAGCAGAAATTAATTATTGATGCCATTCAGCTCGGGGCTAAAGATTTTATAGTCAAGCCTTTTCGTTCGGAACGGGTGATTTCCTCGATTAAAAAAACATTAAATATTGAATGATGATAAAGATCAGCATTATCTGTTTTGCCCTCACTTTAATTTTTCAGCCCCCGGTAGATGGACAAAACTACTCTCAGTATACGGCTCCGGAGGATGACAAAGAGTTCTGGGATATTGGAATTTCCACCTTCCTGGGGGTCAACCTGGCAGTAGAAAACAGATATCTTACACACAGCCTGCCGCTGCTTATCAAAGAGCGCCTGGAAGCCATTCCCATTCATCATTTCGGAGAGATGGAACGGAAGGAGCACAGGAAGGCAATCATTCGCGCTGAAGAACGCAGTCTAGGTCAGGAGCTTATAAAGATTCGCTCGGAGAAGGATGAGCTAATATTTAAGAAATTGCAGAAACAGGAGAGGGAGGATAAACTGGAAGCTTATGACCAGCAGATCACAGAAATTATCGAGCACCTGAATGCGCTGAAACAGCTTGAACCGGAGGATATAACCTTTCCTGATGAAAAACCGGTCAGCTTCAAAGCGGGCGAAGAATCAGGCTTGCTGCTTAAATCCCCATTATACTCTCCTCTCAGGATGGCAAAACGTGAAGGGGTAGATCTTCTTATCTGGGGACGATTCGAGGAAGTCCAGGAGTATCTTTACCTCGAGGTAAAAGCACTTGATTCTGTCCTGGAACGGGAGATTTTTTCTTACAATGACGCTTTCTTAAGAGAGGAACTTTACAGCAGATTTGACAGTGTGATACAGGGCCTGGCATTGATCATTTTTGGGAGGGATTGGGCCTCGCTAATCGTAAAGCCTGAGCCTGAGAAGAGCATGCTCTATCTGGATAACGAATTCATCGGAAGCGGAGAAACTATAGTGGAGTATCTGCTTCCTGGAATTAAAGAGCTGAGAATAGTAGCTTTAGGATTTGAGGAAAAGATTATAACCCTCAAGCTGAAGGCGGGTGAGATTTCAGAACAACTGGTAGCTTTACAGCCCATGGAAGATGAAAAAATTCTGTTTATAACGGATCCGCCCGGGGCTGGGGTTTATAGGGACTCAGTATGGCTGGGAAATACTCCGCTTGAAATAGACAAGACTCATAGTCCCAGGCGACTATTGTTTCAAAAGGAAGGATATTCGAATTATCCCTTTTATTTTTATCAAGAGACGAGTGGGGAAATAAATATCTCACTGACAAAGGACCTGCTTGATAAAGAGGAGTTTCAGAAGAAAAGAAGGAACAGTTTTTATGCTGCTTTTGGAATCTGGGCCCTGACTGTACCTGTTTCGATTTTTTTAAGGAGCAATTTCACCGATTATGCTCTGGCGCGCAACCAGGCCATTCTTGACAATAATATGGATGAGGCTGCCCGTCTTGAATCTATAGCATACGATTTTCAGTACGCCTACTGGGGCAGCCTTGCGGTAAGCACTTCATTATTTATCAATATGATGATAAAGCTTATAAGATATGTTGCTTCGGCGGATCGAAAAGCGGGATAAGAGGATAAATTGATACTAAAGAAAAAAGGTCTGGCAGGTAAGTTAAAAGAGCTTTTCAAACTTGGCAAGAATGATGGGGCTTTTTTTGAGGATCTTGAGGAGATTCTAATTGAGGGAGATATCGGCGTAGATACTTCAGTCAGGCTGGTAGAAGAACTCAAAGAAAGGATACGCAGGGATAAGCTTAAAAACAACTCCGATTTTCTCGATGCCTTGAAAGATCTTTTAATGAGCTGTTTGAAGATCGAACCACTTCTGCCGGAACCAGATAAACTCAATCTTTTCTTGATACTCGGAGTAAACGGGGTTGGAAAAACCACAACAATCGCCAAGCTGGCCTATTACTACCGTAAGAACGGGATTATCCGGAGTATTCTATTAAGCGCCGGAGACACCTTCAGAGCTGCAGCTATTGATCAGCTCGTTCTATGGGGTAAGCGTCTTAAGCTTCCCGTTGTCAGGCAGTCGCCGGGGGCTGATCCCGGGGCTGTAATATTCGATTCCATTACCAGTGCCCGGGCTAAAGGTGCGGAGTTAGTGCTGGTGGATACTGCAGGAAGACTGCATAACAAGGCTCATCTTGTTAGGGAACTGGTAAAAATAGACAAAGTGGTTACCTCAAGAATCGGAGGGGGAAACTACAAAAAGATACTGGTTTTAGATGCCACCACCGGACAGAATGCTATGCGGCAGGCGGAGGTTTTTCATGAGGCGGTTGGTGTGGACTCAATCATCTTAGCAAAGTATGATTCTACAGCCAGGGGAGGGATTGTCATTACTATTTCTAAAAATCTCGGGCTTCCCTTTTCCTTCATGGGAATCGGAGAGAAGCTGGATAGCATTCAGCTTTTTGATAAAGACTCCTATTTAGAGAGCCTTATAGGAAGACAATGATTTATGCCTTTTTCCTGTTGAGCCTTATACTTAATACATTCCTACAGGCTGAGGTGATCCAGGAAACTTTTTTTATCTCAAATGAGTCCGGGCTGGCCTTTGAGGAAATAGGCTGGTATAGACAGGATGAGTTTACCCATGTGCTTAAAATTGAACGTAGCGGCAGTAAGGAAGTAAGAACTCTCTATGAATCCGGAGAGGAGAAGAAGAGATGGGTGATATTACCGGATCAGGAGTGGATTTATGAGCATGGTGAGCTGACTATGATGAGCCTTTTTAGTGAGCAAGGAAGATTGCTCGAAGAGCACAGCTACGAGCATGGAGATGAAGTGGAAAAGACTGTTTTTCACTACTTAACGGGAGGTCTGTCCTATACAGAGACTTTTGATGGAGATGAGAATCTCCTCTATATGGATGAATATAGATTGTCTTCCAGGGGGCGTTTGCGTGAGGTTAAGAGAATCTGGGCGGATAATGAAAAGCAGGATCAGACTCTATTACTGACAACATCGGGCGGCAACCTATACGAGGAGCAGCATACTGCTTCCGGCAAGGATCTTATATACCGCTTTAACTCTTCCGGCAAACTATTATGCCGGGAATTGTGGGTGGATAATAATCTTTCCATGAGAGAAAGAATTACTTATGCAGGCGAAACTAAAGTGCCTGTATCTTCAGTGGAGATAAATTACAGAGATAACAGATCGATTCATAAAGCATATGATGAGCAAGGCAGACTCTTAAGACAGATTGTTGAAGGGGATGGGAAGAGAATTGAGGTGCTTGAATTCTCTTATGATGATGAGGGAAGAAAAAGTCAAAAGGTGCGCAAAAGCGAAAAGGGGCTTGAGAAGTGGAAATACTTTTACGATTCGGAGGGAGAGCTTGTACAGGAGAAATACTGGCGAAGAGGGGCATTGGAAAAAAACACTCTGTATAAGGAAGATGACACCCGGATTGAAGAGCTATTCCGGAATAAAAAACTGTTTATACGCATAACCTTTAAGAGGGATGAGAAAATTAAGGAGGAGTTCATTAGAGGTTCGGCGCAATGAAACTACGATTCATTCGTTTTGTTGCATTAAGGTATTTTAAAGCTAAAAGACGTAGTAAAGGAGTGACCTCAACCGTTCTCTCCATTTCCGGCGTGGCCGTGGGGGTGATGACTCTTACATCTGTACTGGCGGTTATGAATGGGTTTCAACTGGGGTTCATAGAGAGCATACTATCGATAAGCTCGTATCATATCCAGATCAAGAGCATAGATAGGGCGCGCCTGAATAATGAGCAGTTGGAATTGGTGGCCGGATTAGAGGGTATTGAATCCGTAGTACCTTTCACTGAGCATCAGACAATTGCCCGGGGCTTTTTCTCAAATCAGCGGGGCTGCTTAATCCGCGGACTCCCCCCCGATGTTGCTGATCTGGACCCAGGTTTAATAAACCGTCTGGACATAGTGGAGGGAATCTTTAATATTGAGCTGCCCAATTCTATTGTACTGGGCGCTGAGCTTGCCCGTCACATAGGAATTACGGTGGGCGATCCAGTATCCCTTCTGGCCCTGACCGGGAGTTCTTTTAAGGGTCTCAACCCTGAAGAACAGGTTTTTACTGTGACCGGGCTGTTTAAGAGCGGCTACTATGAGTTTGATCTGGGCTGGGCCTTCGTATCTATTAACACGGCAATTGAAAATTTTGAACAAGGCCTGGAATTCGGAATAAGCTATGGAATTAAGATTCAGAACAGATTCAAAGACCAGATTGCTGTTCGACGGATTAAAAACATATTGAATGATGGTGAGTTTAAGATTGGAACCTGGCGAGAGTATAACCGGGCATTTTTTGGCGCTCTATTAATGGAAAAGATACTGATGATGGTTCTGATCGGGCTGATCTTTATTGTCGTTGGTTTCAACATCTATCATATGCTCAGAAGAGCTGTTCAGGAGCGTTATGAGGAAATCGGAGTTCTTAAAGCCCTGGGTGCTTCAAGCAGAGCTGTTCAGTATATTTTTGTACTGGAAGGCTTATTAATCGGAATTTTAGGCGGAGGGCTTGGAATGCTTCTGGGACTATTAATATCTGTGAATATAAACCAGGTATTTTCCGCAGCCGAAGAGCTTACAAATGGGATCCTGTTCCTGATTGAGGGATTAGTATATCCCCTTGTTGGATCTAAAGTGGAACGCTTCTCTCTGTTTTCACCCGCTTACTTCTATATAAGTGAGGTCCCCAGCCGGGTGCTGCTTCATGAAGCGTTCTTAATTAATCTCTTTGCTCTGTTTTCATCATGTATCGCCTCATTAATGGCATCGTTAAAAGTATCTGATATAAAGCCTGCTCAGGTTATCAGGTATGAATAAGATATGAAGATACTGGATGTTATCTCCCTCAAGAAAGTGTATCGCACCGGTTCTGAAGATCTGACTGTGCTGAAAGAGGTTAACCTCTCTGTCAACCAGGGAACCACCACCGTAATATCCGGGGAGAGCGGTTCGGGGAAATCAACTTTTTTATATCTCATAGGCGGATTAGACACTGTGACCTCCGGAAAAATCATCTTTAAAAATATAAATATTGCTTCAAGCAGTGAGTCCGATCTGACAGGCTACCGCTGTAAGCAGCTCGGCTTTATCTTCCAGTTTCACTATCTGCTGAAAGATTTTACTGCTTTTGAGAATGTCCTGATGCCCTCTTATATAATGGGAATCCCACTTCAACGCGCACGGCTGAGAGCGGAGAAACTCCTTGAAAGAGTCGGCCTGGTTGCCAGAATGAGGCATTACCCCGTTCAACTCTCCGGGGGTGAACGCCAGCGTGTTGCTGTTGCCAGGGCTTTGATGAATGATCCGGTTCTCATTCTGGCGGATGAACCGACAGGTAATCTTGATGAGAAAAATTCAATCCAGGTCAAGAATATTCTGTTCGAATTGGTAAATGAATACGGCAAAACTATGATCCTGGTCAGCCATAATCCTGAACTGGCGGATGCCGGAGACCGGCATTTTCATTTAGAGCATGGGGTTTTAAGCCAGGTATGAAGCTTCATTTTCCCCTATACCTCGGATTGAGGAATCTTTTTGGTAAAAACGGCAGATTGTCTTCCCATCTCAAGGGTGCAATTATCGGCATGGCCCTAAGCCTCATTCCACTGATTGTGGTCTTAGAGGTAGCCGACGGAATGATTGAGGGGATTACCCGCAGGTATCTCGAATTAGGAACCTATCATCTGCAGATTACACTTCCCAGGGAATACAGTATGAAAGAGTATCAATTTTTTGCTGAAGAAGTAGAGAAGATCGGGAGCGTTCAGCATGTAATAATCGAGAGGCAGGGTATGGGGCTTTTGTATTCCGAGACAGCCCGTTCAGGTGTTACGATTCGGGCTGTTCCTGACTCTCTCTATGAGGATGATGAAAATTTCAGGAAATACGTTTCTTTGGTTTCCGGCAGCTTCAACCTCAAGCAATCTGAATCCATCATTCTGGGTAATGGAGTTGCTGAGCTTCTGGGTGCGGGTGTGGGGGATAAGGTTAAACTGCTTACTACAATCAGCTCAGCCAGGACAAAAAAACGCTATATTCCTAAGATATCTCACTTCACAGTTACCGGGATCTTTTCAAGCGGCTACCAGGAACTTGATAAGCTCTGGATTTATATTCCCCTGAACACTGGAGAGCGTATCCTGAGCTTAAGCAATTCCAGCCAGTTCATGGGCATAAAACTACTTGATCCCTTTGATAATTTAGACAAACAGATCGCGCTGTTACAGAGTTTTATCCCGGCAGAAGCCGGTATCAATACATGGTATCAACTGGAAAAGGCAAATTACAAATCTTTTCAAACGACAAAGGCCCTATTGCTTTTTATTATGGCACTGATTGTGATGGTAGCTTCAATAAATATTTCATCAAGCCTTATTATGGTTGTAATGGAAAAGACCCGGGAGATCGGAATATTGAAAGCCATGGGCGCAGCGCCCAGGAATATCAGATTGAGCTTTCTGTTCACCGGTTGTTTCACGGGCCTGGCGGGCACCCTTATTGGTTTGGCACTGGGGCTTCTAATTGCAGTGAATATAAACGAGCTTATTATAGGAATAGAGTATTTAGTCAATCATGTAGTAAATCTAGTTGAATTTATGTTTAGATTAGAGGCGGTTCATCCGGTAGAGATATTCAATACGGCTTTTTATTTAGAGGAAATCCCTATACGAATAGGCTTAAGGGAATTATTTGCGGTTTCCGTATTGACACTGCTTCTGTCTGCCTCTGCCTCCTATTTTCCGGCCCGCAGCGCCGGAGGGATCAAGCCTTTAGAAATATTCCGTAAATATTGAAGGATTGAAGAGCTTTTTCCTTGATTTATCTGAGATTTTTTTTATTATAACATCTAGAGTGTTTAAAGTATGAAGTGCGATATTTGCAGAGTACAAGAAGCAGTTATCCATATCCAGCAGATTATCGGTAAGGAGCGTATGGACCTGCATCTCTGCGAATCATGTGCCCTGGAAAGAGGAATCACAGGGAATGAGGATAAAATTGAATTGTCTATCTCAAATCTCTTAACCGGGTTGATTAATCTTCGCAATATTAAAGGCTTGAGAAAGAAGGTATGTCCCAGATGTGGATCATCCTGGGAAGAGATTAAAAGGCATGAGAAGTTGGGATGTGTGGAGTGTTACACAGTTTACAGCAGGGAGATTCGTTCACTTATGAACAAAATGGTGAGTAAAAGCCAGCATAAGGGAAAGTATCCCCATAGACTTTTAACTTATAAGACATTTTTAGTGGATGTGATAAAATTAAAAGATGGGCTTGAAGAAGCAGTCAAGCGTGAAGATTATGAGAGAGCGGCCGTTTTACGGGACAGGATAAAGAAGATAGAGGAATTTCCCGGGGAGCAGTAATGTCGGATTCAATAGACTCACTTGGAGCGCACGACCCACAGTTATGGTTTAACTTGCCTGGACCTGACAATGATGTAGTTCTGTCCAGTAGAGTTCGCCTGGCTCGAAATCTCATGGGTTACGCCTTTCCGCCAAAGCTCTCCAGTGAGCAGGAAATAGAGGTGCGGGATGAATTGATTCGGGCTTTTCAGAAGATACCCGGTGCCTTTCATACTCTCTATCTTGACAAGATTAGTCCTATTGAACGAAAGATACTTCTCGAGCGCAATATTGTATCTCAGGAGTTTGCTATTTCCCCGAATAAGGCAGTGATACTAAGCGAAGATGAAAGGTTAAGCGCCATGATTAATGAGGAGGATCACCTTCGGTTGGCCTGTATTTACAGCGGTCTCTGTCTGGATGAGGTGTATCAGAGCGTGGATTCAGTCGATACTCTATTAGAGGATGAGGTCCATTATGCAGCCTCTTTAGAGTGGGGTTACTTGAATACATCCCTGCATAATACCGGAACCGGGATGCGAGCATCTGTGATGCTGCATCTTCAGGCTTTAGTCATGGATGAGAATATAAGCTGGGCTTTAAAGATAGCCGGCCAGCTTGGTCTTCAGATCAAAGGATATTGGGGTGACGATGAAGACTCTTTAGGCAATATTTACCAGATTTCCAATCAGGTCAACATCGGCCTCTCTGAAAAGGAAATTATTAATAGTGTACAGAAGGTTATAGTTAAAATTATAGAGTATGAGCGCAGAGCTAGAATGGAATTACTAAAAATGAGGAAAACGGAACTGGAGGATAGAGTATTTCGAGCTTTGGGTCTCTTAAGATACTGCCGGATGATCTCATCCAAGGAAGCGATTGAGCTTCTAAGTACGCTACGGTTGGGCTTAAGCCTTAAGATCATAGAAGGTCCCGGTATTGAGACTGTGACTGCTCTGCTGATTCTTTCTCAAAAATCGCATGTACAAAAAATGCTCGATTCATTTAATGACGAAACAGATAATAAATTAGTAGATTATACACGGGCAAAACAAATTCGAAGGGCTCTGGAGGGAAAAGATGTTTAAGGGCTTAACACAGAGAGCTCAGAAAGTGCTCACGATCCTGGCCCAGGAAGAAGCAAAACGTTTTCATTCCGACCAGCTTCTCCCTGAGCACATAGTACTTGCTCTTCTCAAGGATGGAGAAGGCGTAGCTGTAAAGGCACTTTTAAAGGCGAAGGTAGATATGGGCGAAATGCAGATGCAGATCGAGCGAAGTCTTCCCCAGGGCAAGGGAGGGCTTATTCTAGGTGATGTACCTCCCTCGAAGAGGGGAAAGAAAATTCTTGAAGAATCTGCAGCCGAGGCCAGAAATATGGGCCATGAATATATAGGCACGGAGCATCTGCTCCTGGCAGCCGTCAGGGAGGAGGGCAGTGTAACGGCCAGGTACCTGGTACGAAATCAAATTACACCCGGTACCTTAAGAGATCTGATTATTCAGATAAGCGGCTTAGGAGAGCTGCATCACCGCACTCAGCCCAAAAAGAAAAACTCTGCCATAAGCCGTAAGACAACCCCTACTTTAGATGAATTCAGCCGTGATTTAACTAATCTGGCCAGGGAAGGGAAATTGGATCCTGTAATAGGGCGAAATAATGAGATCCAGAGGGTAATTCAGATACTGGCACGGAGAACCAAGAATAATCCTGTACTTATCGGAGAGCCTGGAGTGGGAAAAACAGCAATTGTAGAGGGATTGGCTCAATTGATTATATCCAGTGATGTACCTGATGTGTTGATAGGGTGCAGAGTTCTAACCCTGGATTTGGCTTCATTAGTAGCTGGAACAAAATACCGCGGCGAGTTCGAAGAACGACTTAAACGTGTTATGAAAGAGATCCTTGCTGCCAGTAATATAGTTCTTTTTATTGATGAGTTACATACTATTATCGGCGCCGGAGGGGCAGAGGGAGCGATTGATGCTTCAAATATGTTAAAACCGGCTCTCTCTAGAGGGGAACTGCAGTGTATCGGGGCTACTACATTGAATGAATATAAGAAATATATTGAGAGGGACGCAGCTTTAGAACGGCGGTTTCAATCCATATTTGTGGATGAGCCTACTGTTGAGGAAGCCGTGGAAATTCTTAAAGGAATAAAAGATCGCTATGGGAGCTTCCATCATGTAACTTACACATATGAGGCTTTAGAAGCTGCGGCAAGTCTTTCACATCGATATATTACTGAGCGATTTCTGCCTGACAAGGCCATAGACTTATTAGATGAAGCAGGTTCCAGAAAGAAGATAAATACCAGAGTACGTCCGAAAAAATTGTCGGACATGGAAAAAGAGATCGAACACCTGACAGTCGAAAAAAACAATCTGGTGAGCACTCAGAATTATGAAAGAGCAGCGGCCGTACGAGATACTGTAAGAGAGTTGAGATTAAAAGTAGAAGATTATAGACGTATGTGGGAAAGCAGTCTTCATGTTGAAGAAAATCTGGTCGATGTTGAGGAAATCCAGACAATTATCTCTGAAATCACCGGTATTCCCTTAAAACGAATTGTGCAGAAGGAATCGGAGAAACTTCTTCTGATTGAAGAAGACCTTCACAAGAGAGTGGTAGGCCAGGATCCGGCCATATCCGTAGTAGCGTCCGCTATCCGTCGCTCGAGGATGGGTTTGAGCTCACCCAAGCGGCCAATGGGATCCTTCGTATTCTTAGGGCCCACAGGGGTAGGGAAAACGCTTTTAGCCAAAACCCTGGCTGAATTTCTATTCGGAGATGAAGATGCTTTGGTGCGAATCGATATGTCCGATTTTATGGAGAAGCATAATGTTTCCAGACTTGTTGGCGCACCACCAGGTTATATCGGTTATGAAGAGGGAGGGCTTTTAACAGAGAAAATCAGAAGGCGTCCCTACAGCGTTATACTTCTGGATGAAATAGAAAAAGCCCACCCCGATGTGTTCAATTTGCTGCTTCAAGTACTGGAAGAGGGACAACTGCAGGATAATCTGGGGCATACTGTTTCTTTTCGCAATACCGTGCTTATCATGACATCCAATGCCGGTGCCAGAGAAATCAGCCGGGAAACTGCTTTAGGGTTCCATGCTGAAGAGGGTATGATGCATTACAATGAAATAAAGGCCTCGGCTATGAATGAGATGAAGCGGGTGTTCAATCCGGAGTTTATTAACCGGGTAGATGAAATCGTCGTATTTCACAGTCTGGATAAGGGACATTTGAGTCAGATTTTGGAAATGCTGATAACAGAGGTTAAGGAGCGCCTGCAGGAGCAGAATATTACACTGGAGATAAAAAAGAAAGCCAGGGAGTATCTGATTGATGAGGGATACGATAAGAAGTACGGTGCCAGACCCTTACGCAGAGTACTGCAGAAACAGGTTGAGGACCCCTTATCTTTGGAGATGCTGAAAGGCCGATTCAAACAGGGAAGCTCAATTGTTGTTGATTACAGGGAGGGCAAAATAATATTTCGCTCCAGGAGGGGACGTAAAATTACAGAGCCTGAGAAAGCGGAGCTGGTAGTCGGATGAGAAAGACAGGGAGTTTTTTCTCCCTGCTTTTTATTGCCTTTACCCTTAATGCATACTCACAGAGTCCGGAGAATCTATTCCAGGCAGGAAGAAAAGCCTTTGAAGACAGGCTCTTCCTTATAGCCGGAAAAAATTTCAAACAACTGGCTGATCTTTTCCCGGATGATCCCCTGGCAGATGATTCAGAGTACCTGGAAGCGGTATCTTACTTCTACCTTAAAGAGTATAGAAAGGTTTATTTAACCCTCAAGAGCTTTAATCAAAAATATCCGTTTTCACCCCATATAAGGCTGATTAATTACTGGAAGGGAATCGCCCATTATTATTTGGGTGAATATGAAGAATCCATAAGATGCTTTTACACCCAGACCGAAAGATATACTGTAGCAGATAATTATCTTAGTCATTCATTCCTTTTACTTGGAATGGCCTTAGAAAAAACCGGTCGCCTTCATGAGGCCAGGAAGCCTTATAAGCGCCTGATAAACCAAAAAACCTCTAAACCGCTTCTGTCTGTTGCACTGTTCAGACTGGGTGGAATTGAGCTTCAATTAAAAAATTTCCATAGTGCGCTTAAAGCTTTTACAAAAGTATTAGTGGATCATCCGGATTCAGAACAGGCTAAGGATGCTCTCTTTTTCACAGCCGAATGCTATTTCTATTTAGACAAAAGCTATGAAGCTGAAGACAGATACCGTCAGGTCCTGTCCCAGCCCCTTGGAGGGAATCACAGGGAAACAATTTGTTTCAGGTTGATTCAGATCTTATCTGGCAGGGGTGAAGCCTCAGAAGCGCTCGCATGGGTTGAAAAGTTTGAGCAGGATTTCCCCTACAGCTCATACGGGAAGGAACTCTTCCACATTAAAGCTGACGTATTGTTCGATCTAAAGCAGTACGGCCATGCCCTTAAGGAATATCAGAAAGCCCTAAAAGCAGCTGCCACTTTAGAAGAACTGCAGGTTATCTGCTATAATATGGGTCTGGCCAGCCTTCTGCATGGGGAAAAGGAGGAAGCGCTTAAGACGTTTCGAAATGCCTTAACCGGGGATCCTGAAATCATTGAGAAGAGCCTCTTTCGATTGGGCACTACCTTAGTGGAGCTTCATAGAGATGATGAAGCTATTGACGTCTTAGAGGATTTCAGGGTGCGATTTCCCTCAAGCGACCAAAATGAAGAGGTATTACGCCTCCTGGGATCCCTCTATGAGCGATCCGATCTGTTTATCGAGGCCAAGGGTGTGTTCACACAGCTTTTAACCCATTATCCGGATTCTAAGGATCTGGATGAATACCTCTTTAAAAGAGGTAGTGCTGTGCTCTCTTTAGGAGATACGGCCGGAGCCTTAAGGGATTATTTTCGGATTATAAAGGCCTTCCCAGATTCAAATTACACCTGCGAATGTCAATACAATATCGGCTACATCTATTCACTCAGAAAGGAATACACGAGGGCTATACCGTTTTTTAAGGCAGTGCTTGAAAGAGAGCTGCCAGGTGATCTACACGAACGGGCTACCCTGGCCATAGGAGTGTGTTACTTCAATAACGGTAAATACGATTCAGCCCGGCTTCACTTTGAGGAGATTACCCTTAGGGATACTTCCTCCCCCTGGGCGGGAGAGGGTTGGTTCTATTTGGGCAGAACCTTCTATAAGATGGAACACCTTAAGGATTCAGCAAATAGTTTCAGACAGGCAGCTTTAGCCTTTGGGCCGGGGCAAAATGGTGCTGAAGCCCTTTATTGGCAGGGCCTGGCTGAGTTTAGACTTAGAGCTTACAGCAGAGCCAGGGAGGCGTTTCTCTCTCTGAGCCGTCAATATCCATCCAGTAACCGGGTCGCTGAGGCTTATTACAGGGCTGGTTTATGTGAGTCTCAGCTTGAAAATTTTCCTGAAAGCATAGAATATTTTGACCTGGCTCTTAGGGAAATGATAAGGCAGCCTGAGAAGGATCTGAATGAGGAAGTCCTATTCCAGAAGGGCTGGAACCTGTATAAGATGGGGAAGAGGGGAGCGGCTCTGTCAGTTTTTAAGACTCTGGCTGAAAATTATCCCGGAAGTTTGCTGGTACCGGAAGCCTTTTACACGCTTGCTGAAGCGGATTTTCGGGATGGCGAGTTTAAAGAAGCCTTAAAAGGATTTACAAAAGTGATTACAGAATATCCTGATGCCGAAGTGTCCAGGGCGGCATATTACTGGGCCGGAGCCAGCTCTTCCAGGATAGGGGAGGTGAAGCTAGCCTTGAAGTACTACTGGCAGTATCTTGAACGATCCCCCGAGGGCAGCTTAGTCGATCTGGCCAGTTCAGAAATACAGAATATACTGTCATCCAGCCGGGACTTTAATGCGATCCGGGAATTCTACTACTCTATAGAGAAAAATCCGGAAACCCCTGTGCAATTAAAGAATCAGGTGCGTTATGAGTATGCATGCTTGATTTTCAAGGATGGGAGTTCTCAGCCCTTAAGAGAAGCCCTGGCTATTTTTGAGCGCATCCGGGATTCAGGCGTCAGTGAACCGCTTAAGAGCAAGGTTAATTATATGATTGGAGAGTACTATCTACTCCAGGGTGAATTAAAACGGGCTTTAGATATATTTACGGGTATTACCGCTGCTACTGCAGGTCAAACCGGTGCGGAGGCTCAGATGAATATTGCAAGTATTTATGAAAAGCAGGGCTATAAAGAAGAAGCAGCAGAAGCATATCTAAAGGTCTATTTTCTTTATCCGGATTTTGATTCCTTAAGCCAGGAGGCAATATATAGAGCCGGTCTTATCTTTAAAACTGAGGGAAAGAATGAAGAAGCGGAAAAGCTTTTTATGAAACTGAAAGAGGAATATCCGGAAAGCATATGGTTGAAAGAGCTCCCAAACAGGTAAAGTGGAGGTTAAAAGTATGAAAAAACGGATCGAGTTTCTTGATACTACCTTACGCGACGGCAATAAGCTTCCCTTTGTGGTACTGAATATCAGGGACCGACTCGAGATTGCCCATCAGCTTAAACTCTTGGGCGTGGATGTTATTGATGCCGGTTATCCTACTGCTTCTAAAGAAGATCGTGAGGGCGTAGATCTTATAGCCAGGGAAGTAGAGGGCCCGTACATCTCCGCTTTAAGCCGGGCACTGGAGCGTGATATTGAAAAGGCATTAAATGCAATCCGCGCCAGTAATAAGCCCTATCTTCATATTTTTCTTCCCATATCCACTATTTTCCTTACTGATATTCTGAAAAAAAGCAAGGATGAAACCCTTAAAACTATCGAGCATTCGATTCATTTAGGAAAAGAAGCAGGGGTTAAGGTTCAATTCTCTTTGGGTGAAATCGGTGAAGCGGACAGGGCCTTCATGCTGGAGGCAGCTCGCATAGCCGCTGAATCGGGTGTGGACGTGCTCAACTTAGCAGATACCAATGGGACACTTTATCCGGCTGCGATTCAGGAAATGATCACACAGACCCTAAATATTATAGACGATTATCCCAACACCCTGATTGGTGTGCATTTCCATAACGATCTGGGTCTGGCAACGGCCGATACCCTAATTGCCTTAGAATCGGGAGCCGGGCATGTAGAGGTAACACTTGGAGGAATAGGAGCGAAGGGGGGTAATGCTGCACTGGAGGAGATTGTTTTTGGACTTGAGGCATTCTCAGAAAGATTGGGATTATCCCATGGGATTCAATTGGATCAGTTGTACAAATCCTCCACTCTGGTCAGCCGTATTACCGGTATTCAGCCCCATCCCAACAAACCAATTTTCGGTAAATGCGCTTTCTTAGAATTTAAAGGTTTCCATGCCAGAGATTCATTGAGTGAAAAACTAAAAACACTCCTGCAGAATAAAACAATCGGCAGGTCAGACGATTTCCTGTTGGGCTTGGGTGATCATGAAATGACCATGGCGGGCTTCGATCAACAGCTTGAAAATCTTGGGATTCCCAGGGAGGGAATTAATCTTGAAAAGGTATACCATTTATACCAATCCCAGGCTAAAAGAAAGAAAAAGATTCACCTATCAGAGCTTAAGGCCATGGTGTACGATGCCCGGAATGAAATAAAAGCTCCTTATACCCTGGTTTCCTTTAATGTAATGACCGGTTCAAATTCCCTGCCGGTGGGAATAGTTGAGCTGAGAAGAGATGAGACCTCTTTAGTGCAGTCCGCAAGTGGGTCCGGAGCAATTGATGCTCTCTGTCAGGCGGTAGATAAAGTAGTAGCATTTAAACCTGAGCTTGTTCTCTATACTTTAGACTGTCTTACCGAGGGCAAAGATGCTCGGGCCGAAGTTACGGTTACACTTAACTTTATGGGCAAGCGCTTCCATGGACACTACGGATCGACCGATGTGGTAGAGGCAAGCGTACGCGCCTATCTGGATGCTGTAAACAGAATAGAACTGCATCGATTATCAGGCGCTGGGGAGGAGTTCTATATAGATGGCGAATACCTCTGGGAGTAAGGTGGAGTAAATGATACGTCCTATTAATTATCTAAGGTGTTCCGTATCTTCATATTATCTACTTCATTCAGCCGGACGCCTGCTGCGATTTTAGACCAGGTCGTAAAATTATAGAAACGAAAGGCATTATAGGAAGCAATCGAAAGAGCATGCACAGCCCAAACAGGATGCGCATGGGCGTTATACCACCCGCCTAAATTATTAACCGTTTTTCTCAACCCCCTTTCAAAACTCGAAATTCCCTCCCTATTTTATCTTTATATAGATTTTGGATCTCTGTACAGAAAAAAAAAGCCCCTTGCTCAAT
>JAUWZD010000063.1 GCA_030615505.1 Spirochaetales bacterium
GGATTCATCATAGACCGGAAAAGGGTGTCCGTCCTTGCCTCCCGTGGGCGAATGAGAATCTTGCAGGGTCTTCGAACCTGCCGGGCGCACCATAAATAACCTCGCTTACTAAAGCAAGGGATTGGAGAGTTCTTGGGCCCACGCCTTTAAGAAGGAGAGCCTCAGTAAAATCGCTTAAACTGTTTTCATACGCTAATGCAAGAACAGCCCCAAGCCTCCTTAGATTAACATCAGCAGGCCGGATATCATGATGGTTCGGAAGATTCAGTTTTTTTAACCCGGCAAGCTGCTTGTCCGGACGCTCTTTTAAAAACTCTAAGATCCCCTCCCGGGCTTGAGTTGCCCTTGCATCACTTAAGTTGATAATAGTACCCTGGTTTCTACCCACAATTGCGGACTGTGGATCCGAAACAAATGACTTTACGTTTTTTGAGTGCCAGTGATACCTCCTTGCCATAGTGGTATACTGGTTCATTTCCTGCTGGACGACAGCCCATTCGCCTTCATCGGTCACAATAAATGTGTGAAGATAGATGCCGAATCCATCCTGAACGCAGGTATTGTCTACTTTTGCACTCAGGCGTGAAGCTCTGACAAGAGAATTCCCATTAAGACCGGTACGTGAAGAAATTTCAATGATCTCCTGGGGAGTCCTCCTGGAATACCTTCCCCTTCCTCAGCAGATATAGATTCCAAGATCATGAAAAATAGGGTTTAGGCCCCGCTTTAAGGCGCCCATGACAGATGTGGTTATTCCTGAGGAATGCCAGTCCATTCCCATTACACATCCCAGTGACTGAAACCAAAATGGGTCGCTTATTCGAGAAAGGAATTCATCTTTTCCGAATTCAGAAACTAAAGCAGTAACAATGGCTGTTCCGAGCTTTGTCATACGTTCTGCAAGCCAGGGAGGTATAGTGCCCCTGTGCAGAGGAAGATCAGCCGTACCGCTTCTTCTCAATACTTAACCCCCTTTTTATTTATTTTGACTCTATTTTGTAATTAAGTCTACATATCCTGTTGCGGTCTCGGACCGCAATGGGCTCCGACTTTTCAACTTGCAATAGTAAAGATGCAATTGTATAGTCTCTACCGCAGAGGAGAGTATCTTTTATGTCCGGCAAAGGTAAGGCCCTGGTAATGCGCTTTTTATCGATTATCTGCTGGTCCATAGCTCCCATCATGGTGCGGTATGTAAAGGCGTTTTACCCCGTGCTATTTCAGGGCTTTTACCGTTACGTCGTTTCCCTCATTGTGCTCTGGCCATTCTTTTTGCTAACCAATGGAGTCTCTTATGCCGGGAGATCCATGAAAATCGTATCCGCCATGCTGCCCAGTATAGCGCTGATTGCCTGCGCAAACTACATCTTCCAGATATGTTTTACCTACGGACTCTACCTTATCCACCCGGGATTAGCCACATTGATCCTCCAGTCCGGGATAATCTTTTCCGTGATTCTCTCTATCTTATTTTTTCCGGATGAGCGAAGAACCATTAAGAGCTGGAAGTTTCAGTTAGGTCTCTTAATGGCAGTGATAGGCGTAATCCTTACCATCATCGGCGGACGGGATCTGGGCAAACTGGAGTTTAATACCGGAGTTCTTGCTATCCTTGCAGCCGCCATTTCCTGGTCTTTCATGAGCAGTCTAATTAAGAAATGGCTTCCCGATGTGCCGGCTATCCTGTCCCTCAGCTCGGTGATCAGCATAGTGGCTCCTCTACTGCTGCTTACCCAGATCGCTGCAGGAGGAGGAATCAGCTTACCTGCCGCACCACCTGCAGCCTGGATCATTATATCTGCCTCCGGTATTATCGGAGTCGGGCTTGGTCAATCACTCTTTTACAGTGCACTGCCTGTGCTCGGTCTTTCACTTAGCGCAAGCCTGGATCTTATAATTCCACTGCTTACAGGGATCGGTTCCTTCTTTGTGTTCGGAGAGCTGCTCTCGGTCATTCAGATTGCAGGCGGAATAGTTCTTCTGTCGGGATCTTATTTAGTCATACGTATTCGCTTCAAGCACCTTAAAAATAGTTAATCATTCCCCCTTGCCCTACACTATGTATATTGTGTAAAATTAAAATGTTTAGGGCTTTCTAACAAATTATCTTATTGACATTGAAGGGATCTACTCTAAGATTATGGAGAAATTGCTTACCGAGCTTAAGCCTGGTGAAACGGGAAAGATTATAGCATTAAGGGGAGGCAGGCGCATGCAGGAGCGTCTCCGCTCCCTGGGAATGATGGAAGGGAATCACATCCGCAAACTCTCCAATTTGGTGTGGTCAGGACCCGTCATAGTTTTGGTGGATCGCGCCCAGGTAGCGATCGGTTTCGGTATGGCCCGTAGAATCATCGTACTTACAAATGGGAATAATAAGACTTGAAAAGACCTGCGGCAATCGATACAACTTCTAAAAAAATATTAAGGAAGCGCACAATCAGCGATATACTCCTCGTTGGCCAGCCCAATGTGGGAAAGAGCGTGCTTTTCTCACGCTTGACCGGTGTACGCACCATAGCCTCCAACTATCCGGGAACAACCGTAACTTATACCTCTGGAAGGATGCGCTTTGCCCAGGAGACCTACAAAGTGTTAGACGCTCCCGGAACCTACTCCCTTGAGCCTTTAGATGAGTCAGCCAGAGCGGCTGTGGACCTGATTGACGATGCCAAACGCATTATTAATGTTGTAGACGCCACCCATCTGGAACGTCATCTTCCCCTGACCATGGAGCTCCTGGCCCAAAAGAAAGTCATGGTAGTGGCTTTAAATATGAGTGATGAAGCGCGTCATAAAGGCATCCGTATCGATGCAGGTAAGCTTTCTGAGAGATTGGGCGTTCCGGTTGTTCCTACAGCAGCCCGCAGCGGCGAAGGGATAAAGGAGTTGATCCATTCTTTACATTCACTGCCAGTACCCAAAGAAGAGGAGAAAGATGAATCTTCCCATCCCGGACATCACCCTCATATTCCCGATTATTCTCAAAGGGATATAGACCGGGGTCATGTTCATCTTAACAGGGATAAAATATGGCAGAGGGTAGGAGAGATAGTCGGAGAAGTTCAGAGCCTTCACCATCACCATCATACATTATCCCAGAGGCTGGGGGAGATGAGTGTGCATCCGGTGTGGGGAAGCCTGTTCGCTGTATTTGTTCTTGCTCTGTCTTTTTCCCTGATCCGCTTAATCGGTGAGTTCCTGATAGGCGGGGGAATTGGAATCCTGGGTGAGCCCTGGTTGGAACTCCCTTTCGGTACAGAGTTTCTCTTTGAAGCAGTATTCAAGCCCCTGCTTAAAAAACTCTCCCTTCTGCTGGGAGAGGAGGGATTTCTTCATAAGATGCTTATAGGCACCCTTATAGATGGAGACATTGACTTCATGCAGTCTTTCGGGATCCTTACATCAGGTTTATTTATCCCCCTGGCAGCGGTTCTTCCCTACATCATCAGCTTCTACCTTGTGCTCTCCCTTTTAGAGGACAGCGGCTACCTTCCGCGTCTGGCCGTGTTCCTGGATAATATAATGCACCGCATCGGTCTGCATGGATACGCTATCATTCCATCCCTACTCGGCCTTGGCTGCAATGTACCGGGAGTTATGGCCACACGCATCCTTGAATCCAGGCAACAGCGCTTTATTACGGCCACATTGATCTCCATTGCTGTACCGTGTGCAGCTCTACAGGCCATGATAATCGGGCTTGTGGGTGATCACGGCCCATGGGCAGTTATCTTTATATACGGCATGCTGTTTATAACATGGCTTATTATCGGACTCATTTTACGTTTTACTTCAAGAGGGTTCCGGCCCGAGCTTCTCATTGAGATCCCGCCGTACCGGATTCCTTCTTTCAGGGCTCTGATTTCCAAGATGTGGATGCGTATTTTAGGCTTTCTCAGAGAAGCCTTACCTGTTGTTATTGCCGCGGTATTCATAGTGAATATTCTCTATCAGCTTAAAGCTTTTGAGTATATGGCTGACTTTACAGCCCCGGTAATTACCAGTCTGTGGGGCATGCCTAAAGAATCAATCGTACCCCTGCTCGTTGGAATTCTGCGCAAAGACGTGGCTGTGGGTATGTTTGCACCCCTTGAGCTTAACATTAAGCAACTGATCACCGGATGTGTGGTGCTTTCCATGTTCTTTCCCTGTATTGCCACCTTTGTGGTTTTGTTCCGTGAGCTTGGCCTTAAGTACGGATTAAAATCAATGGCTGTTATGCTTATAGCAGTGACTTTAGTGGGGACTGCTTTGAACTTTAGCCTCTCCTTAATCATTCCTTAAATAGAGATAGATTGCTTTGACATTGGATTTTTTAGAATGTATTTTACTTGAAGCATTATTATGAAAATTTCATTTGGCCCGGTCCCCTCCAGGCGTTTGGGCCGAAGCCTGGGGATTAATAATATTCCTCACAAGAAGTGCACCTATTCCTGCATTTACTGTCAGGTTGGCCGCACTGTAAATATACAGGTTGAGCGCCGTGCTTTTTTTTTGCCGGAGGAAATAGCAGAGGATGTCAGGGACAGGGTCGAGAAGGCAGGAGATAGGGAAGAATCGATTGATTATCTTACATTTGTGCCGGACGGGGAACCGACCCTGGATATGAATCTCGGCCGTACTGTCGAATTGTTGAAGCCCATGAAAATCAAGACAGCAGTTATAAGCAATGCCTCGCTCATCCGGCTTAATGAAGTACGGGAAGAATTAAGTAAAATTGATTGGGTGTCCCTGAAAATCGACTCTGTGAATGAAAGAGTCTGGCGCAGGATTAATCGTGCTCATAAGAGCCTGTCACTGGATGCAATCATGGACGGTATGCTGGAATTCAAAGAGCGCTTCGGTGGAGAATTGGTCACGGAAACTATGCTTGTAAGGGGAGTCAATGACAGGGAAGAGCATGTCAGAGAGGTAGCCGATTTTTTAGCCCGACTTAAGCCTGTAAAGGCTTATCTGTCCATACCCATCCGGCCTCCTGCAGGCAGACATGTCCTGCCGCCGGAGGAGGAAGCGCTCAACCGGGCCTACCAGATCCTTAAGGGGAAGGTTGATCATGTAGAGTATCTAATCGGCTATGAGGGCAATGACTTTGCTTTTACAGGTAATGTAAGCGAAGATCTGCTAAGTATTACAGCAGTGCATCCCATGCGTGAGGAGGCTGTGAGCAGATTCCTGGCTCAGGCCGACGCCGAATGGCTCGTTATTAATAGGCTGATCGATCAGGGCAAGCTGGTAGAAACTGAATACGGCGGTAGAAAATTTTACTTAAGGAAACTGCACTAATCTTTAGAAATTCAAACTTTTTAAGAATTCTTATTTTTCTACACTACAGATATGCTCTTATAAGAACTTTTAAGAATTTCATCGTATTCGTCTCGATAGTATTTAACGGACCGGGGAAGATAATCCAGTATATCCTGGGCTGTAATGCCGTCTTCACCCTTATCCTCGGCCGCCAGGTCTCCGGAAACTCCGTGTATAAAAACTCCCGCTTTTACGGCTTCTTCCAGGGAGAGCCCCAGCCCGAACATGGCCGCAATGGCTCCTGTCAGAACATCGCCGGAACCCGCTGTAGCCATACCCGGGTTACCGCTCATATTAATGAATACCCGTCCGTCCGGATAACCGATTAAGGAATGAGCTCCTTTTAATACGATAATGGCATTTAGTTTTTTTACCTCATTTTGCAATATCTCTATTGGATTTTCCTCTATTCTGCCTGCTTCTGCACCGGTTATTTTAGACATTTCTCCTGCATGGGGAGTTAGAACCGTTGGTTTCAGTCTCTGCGCAAGGATCCCTGTATTATCGCATATGGATGTAATCCCATCCCCATCGATTAAAAGGGGCTTTTTTATCTCTTTTGTTAATCGTCTTGCCAATTCCTGAGTTTCCTCATTCAGAGATAACCCGGGACCCATGACAACCATATCGACCCGCTCTGAAAGCTCTAAAAGCCTGTCCATATTCTTTAAAGCGATACTTCCTGAAGCCGTCTCTTCCTGGGGCATGAACACGATCTCGCTTCCTTTTGAAGCAATCAACGGTATTATGGAAGCGGGGGCGGCAAGACGGGAATATCCCCCTCCGGCTTTCAAAAATGAGTATGAGCTTAAATACGGTGCACCGTAGTAATTAGAGGCTCCTGCTATGAAAAGTACGTGCCCGAAATCTCCTTTGTGAGCCTTCCTCTCTCTTTTACAGAGTTTTACAGGCTCATTTACTTCAATTTTAAGAGAGTCACTGTTGTAGAGGGAAGGAGGAAAAGATATATGAGAGACGTACAGTTTTCCGCAGTGCTCATAGCCGGGATAGAGCAGATTTCCTATTTTGGGAAGCCCGAAGGTAATGGTATGATCAGATGATACAGCGATTCCCATGATCTTTCCCGTGTTGCCGTTTATTCCGGATGGAATGTCTAAGCTGAATACCATTTTTCCGGATTTATTTACCAGCTTAATCACATCCTGATACAGGTCCTCGACATTTCTTGACAGTCCTGTGCCGAATAATGCATCTACAACAGCATGGCATTGACTAAGATCCGCTTTCAGGGCTTTCAAGGCACCTTTAGATTTTATCATGATAATTTCTACAGGAAGTTTTGATATCATTTCAAAATTTTTACCCGCTGAGCCTTTGAATTTCGCTTCCTCATCCAGAATAAAAATTCGTACTTCACCGCCTGTAGAATGTATCTTTCTTGCAACTACGAGCCCGTCTCCCCCGTTATTACCTGTCCCGCAGAGCACAACAAACTTTTTATCTTTTACGCCCATCTGTTTTAGAATCACAAAGTAGGCGGCTTGACCTGCGTTTTCCATGAGCAATTCTTCAATAATGCCATAATTTTGTATGGCAGTTCTGTCCATGTTTCTCATTTCTTTCACACTGCTGATTTTCACGTCCGGCTCCTGCGATGCTGAACCTTTATTCGTCTACGGGCTTATCTACTTATTACACGGGGGTTTATCACAGGGGACTTCTCTGCCGCAGCAGGGTGCAGACCTGTCACAGCTTGCCCGGGAATTATGATGTCCCTGGTATTCCCTTGCGTTAGATCGGCTTCCCTTGAATATGATGCCCCCCCCGGCACTGATGAGCCGCTTTACAGGCCCTCCGCATTGGGGACAGCTTGTTAATGGTACCTCGTTCATTCCTTGAAATCTATCAAAATTATATCCGCATTTTTTGCATTCATATTCATAAGTAGGCATTTTTGATTCCTTTAAAAATATTCTTAAGAGTAATATAATGAGAATATTCTCATTTTTCAACAATACGGATTGTTTTCCGGTAGTAAAATATAGTATGAATAAAGAATGAATGAGTTTAAAAGGATAATTATAATCTCAATATTTGCCATATCAATTTTACCTTCAGTTGGTGCGAATGATTTGGACCTTACTGTAGTGTACGATAATAATCCCTATAATGAAGAACTGGAAACAAGATGGGGCTTCTCCTGTTTTATTGAAGGATTAGAGAAGACGATTCTATTTGATGTGGGTGGTGAGGGCTCAATAGTGATTGGAAATATGGAGAAGCTGAAGATTAACCCTCAGAAAGTAGATGTAGTGATACTTTCGCATATTCACCAGGACCATATTGGCGGGCTTAGCCATATTCTTAAGAAAAATCCTGATGTTGTTGTTTATGTTCCAGGGTCTTTTCCCCAAAGTATTAAAAATAAAGTGAAGAGAGCAGGCGCCAGATTATTGGAAGTTTGTGAATCGGTAGAAATCTGCAAAAATGCTTATTCTACAGGAGAACTTGGAGGCTGGATAAAGGAGCAGTCACTAATAATAAAAACATCTAAGGGTTTAGTAATAGTCACAGGCTGCGCTCATCCAGGGATTGTAAATATAGTTAAAAAGGCTAAAGAGATGCTTAGAACTGATATCTATTTAATATTAGGCGGCTTTCATTTATGCTGGATGAATGCCCAGCATGTAAAGGGGATTATCAACGGAGCTAAAAAGGAGAAAGTTGAAAAAGTGGCTCCTTGTCATTGTTCAGGTGATCTCGCCAGGCAATTGTTTAAGAAAGCCTATGGAAAAAATTTTATTCTATCGGGTGCAGGGAAGAGTATAATAATAGCGAATGCTTTCTAATTCTTTAAAATTATTGCTAGGCGGTTTTACTATGGGGTGGGGTCCCTGTCTATCCTATACGGCTCCACTGCTTTTGACTTATATCGGAGCCACAAAGAGAAAATGGAAAAATGGATTAAAAGTTGGATTGGTGTTTTCAATGGGCAGGCTCTTAGCTCTTGCTATTTTAGGTGGACTGGCAACTGTAGCTTTTAGTTTTATTAACAGATTTTTCCCACCGCATAGGTCTGGATGGATCTATTTAATTGTAGCCCTTTTTATGGTGACAATAGGTATTCTTATCATTTTAGGAAAAGGGTTAAAAATGCACATCGGAGGGAATATATTAGATAGGGGTACCAGGAGCATTTTTATATTTGGTTTTTTAATGGGCATCCTTTCAGAGAAATTATTTAAGTCAGCTAAGTTGTACAAGGCTTTTCAGGTAGTTTGTGGGGTGGTTCTTGTCCTTTTTGGATTTCAGCTTATTTATTATGTGTTGAATATAGTCATTTAAATTATCCATTAGGAGATAATATGAAGTTCACCATTATTTATGACAACAAGGTTTGGAAAAAAGGACTCAAAGCTGATTGGGGTTTCTCTTGCTTGGTAAAGGTAAATGAAGAGGAAATACTTTTTGATACAGGAGCAAACGGCTCAATTCTTCTCCATAATATGGAAAAGCTCGGCATAGATCCCGCTGGTATTAATAAAGTCTTTATTTCTCATGCTCATGGAGATCATACAGGTGGACTTTCGGAATTGCTCATGCTGAAAAATACAATCAAGGTATATATTCCAGCATCGTGCCCCAAACCCCGTAATGCGGTGGATATAGTAAGCATAAGAACAACCTCTGAAATTCTTGAAAATATTTTTTCTACAGGCGAACTGAACAATAACGAGCAATCTATGGCAGTCAAAACGGAAAAGGGTGCAGTAATAATTGTAGGATGTTCTCATCCGGGTGCAGATGTAATTTTAAGAGAATCCTCAAAAATAGCTAAACCTTATGCTCTTATCGGTGGGCTGCATGGATTTAAGAATTTTTCTTCCCTCAGTGATTTGAGTTTAATTTGTCCCTGTCATTGTACTCAGCATATATCAAGTATAGCATCACTGTACCCTGGTAAGTACATTGAGGGAGGAGCGGGTAAAGTCATAGAAATCTAAAAAGAATAAGCAATGGAAAAAAAACTGCCCAGGCAGAACAGTTATGAGATAGCCTTTAATAAGGCGGCTGATCTATTACGTGCCGGTGATATTGACGTTATCTGTAATAGAAGCGGAGCAAGATCCGGTGGAAAGAAATTATTCATTTCCTTCTTTAAGGATGAGTACGAAATAAAACTCCCTGGGGTATCATTCAATCCTCCGAACCTTTCACCCGGCGAGGAGATATTAATCTTGCACTATTTAACATCCACAGGGACCGCTTCAACCAAAGGGGAATATGTCAGCTTCAAGAACCTGCCCAGCGCCTCATTTTACAATCCCACGTACCGAAAGCGCGGCCCGGATCGAATACTTAAGCAATTCGGCCATGCCATAGACCGGATAGTCAAGGCGGCAGAAGTTTTAGGGGGAAGACGGGCATCCCTGGGCGATGTCTCTGTAAAGCTCAGAGTTTTTCCTAAGGTAGAAGCTATTATTGTACTGTTCCGCGGTGATGAGGAGTTTCCTCCCGAAGCCGGTATCCTGTTCAATGACGACATTATTAATTATTTACCTCTTGAGGATATTGCTAAACTGTCAGGAATTATTGCCGGCCGTTTGAGCAACGCGGTAAAAATATTACCCCCATGATATTTTATTTCAGTTGCATCCTGCAGATTACAATCATATTCCTGCTCATAGCGGCTTCCGGAGGTCTCGGCCTCTACTTCCATTTGGTGCTCCATACAGACATTGTGTATACTCACTTTCTCTACATACCGATCGCCCTGTCCGGCATGTGGTGGGGCCGGAAGTGCATCTTTGTTGCAGTTTTTTCGGGCGGTGTGGTTTTTTCTTTCCACATTTTTGGTGTTGGAATCGCTTCACCCTGGAACGACGCGGCGAGAGTGCTGTTCTTTATCATCGTAGCGTTCTTCATCGCTTCACTTAGAGAAAAAATAATGGCCGGTCAGAGAGCCCTTAGTATATCGGAGGAGAAGTACAGGCTTCTGATAGATAAGTCTTTAACCGGGATCTTTGTCTACAGGGACGATAAAATACTATTTGCAAATTCGCACTTCAGCGAGATTTTGGGTTACAGCTCCCAGGACATTATAGGCAAATCAATATGGGAATTGATTCATGAGCGGGACAGGCCAAAGGTGAGAGATCTCGTATCT
Organism: Spirochaetales bacterium; assembly: GCA_030615505.1. Lineage (GTDB taxonomy): Bacteria > Spirochaetota > Spirochaetia > SZUA-6 > DRHE01 > JAUWZD01. The sequence goes on from JAUWZD010000063.1 coordinate 10,436, forward strand.
AGGTCTAAGGTAGAAAATCTGTCCGATTTGCACTACGAGTGCCGTTTAGTCAGAGGAGACGGAAAAACAATCTGGGCCGATGTGGCAAGTTCTGTAGCAGACTACGAAGGAAAGCCGGCAGTCTTAGTTAATGTGTACAACATCACTGAGAGAAAGGAGGCGGAAGAGAAGCGCGGGGAACTCTCGGAGCTTGCACGCAAGCAGGAGGAACAGTTGATCCACTCCACGCGCCTCGCTGAGCTTGGTGAAATGGCTGCTTCGATCTCTCATGAGCTGAACCAGCCCTTAACGGGGATCAGGAATTTTGCAAGGAACGCTTTCTACATGATCGAGAAGAGCGCCGGCAGCCCTGAAGATGTAAAAAGCAATCTGCGCCTCATATCGGAACAGGTAGACCGTGCATCAAAGATCATCAACCAGATGCGAGAGCTAACAAGAAGATCCGAGCGTCTTTTTGCATCGGTGAATATAAACAGCATCTTACGGGAGAGCATTGATTTCCTCATGCCCCAGATGAAGCTTTCCGGAGTTAAGGTGACTTTAGCTCTATTTGAAGATCTCCCGGAGATCATGGGCGACAGGATCAGGCTTGAGCAGGTCTTCCTCAATCTTCTTACAAACGCGAGGCAGGCATTGGAAGAGGTTGCCGAGCGCAGCTTACTGGTAAAGACATACTTTAATGCCGGGAGTGATCTGCCCGTTGCGATAGAAATCTCGGATTCAGGGAAGGGATTTACATCCGAGGAAGCTAAAAACTTGTTCGCGCCGTTCTTTACCACTAAAAAGACGGGACACGGAACAGGCCTGGGTCTGTCCATTTCCTTGAGCATCATCAGGGACCATAAGGGCAAGATAGAGGCTGTTGGAGACCCGGGCAAAGGCGCGACGTTTACGGTGAGGCTGCCGACACCCTCAGAAGAAGAATAGAGTGAAGGAAAATGAGCAAAGCCCTTAAAGAAAAAAAGACTATCGCGGTTATAGACGATGATGAGGCGGCCCGCCTGTCCATTGGACAGATGCTGCGCTTGCGCGGTTATGCGGTGGATCTGTTTTCCTCAGCCGAGGCCGCTTTGGCATGGCCGGAACTTCCAAATGTAATGTGCATTATCTCTGATGTAAAAATGCCTGGCATGGACGGTGAGGAATTTCTTTCGGAAGTCGTACGGAGAGGCTTACCGCCTCCGGTTGTTATGATTACAGGCCATGGAGATATCTCAATGGCTGTGCGCTGTTTGAAGGCCGGAGCCTATGATTTTGTGGAGAAGCCTTTCGAAGATGAAGTACTCCTTGGATGTGTTGCCCGGTCTGTGGAAAAGACAGGGTTAAAGCGGGAGAGTGATGAGCTCAGCAGGCGCCTTAAGATGCTCTCGCCCGCTGAAGACGGCCGCTTCGGCATGGTCGGAAGAAGCCGAATCATGCAAGACGTATACGAGCAGATCGAAGTCGCCTCCAGGCATGACGCTTCTGTACTCATCATCGGCGAGACCGGAGTGGGCAAGGAACTCGTAGCCCGGGCCATACATGCTCAGAGCTCACGTTCGGAGGGCCTTTTCGTTCCGGTAAATGCCGGAGCTCTGCCGGAAACCATGCTCGAGAGCGAGCTGTTCGGTCATGTTCGAGGATCATTTACGGGCGCATTGAGCGATAGAGACGGAAAGCTCGTAACGGCTTCCGGAGGAACCCTGCTCCTGGACGAAATAGAGAGTATCTCAATCAAGGCACAGATACAGCTTCTGCGCGTTTTGGATGACGGTCTCGTTCAACCCCTGGGCAGGGACAAGCCTACAAAGGTTAATGTACGTATTTTAGTCACCTCCAAGGCAGACCCTCAAGAAGAGGTGCGTCAGGGGCGTATGAGGGAGGATTTTTACCACAGAATTATGGTTTTATCAATAATAATTCCACCGCTGCGGGAACGAAATGAAGACATTCCACTTTTAATATCACATTTCCTCAAGCAGGCAGCCGACCGGAACGGAATACCCGTGCCGGAGATCCCCGAGAAGACTCTTGATGCCATGCTCAAGCACACATGGCCGGGGAATGTTCGTGAGCTGAAAAATGCTGTGGAGCGGATGGTTATCACGTCCCACAGAGGAGTAACCGGGCCCTTCACGCCTGATGATATTTTCAGTTCCGCATCTCTTCTTTCCCTGCCGTCTACACCCGGAAGACTTCGCAGCGAAATGGAAAGCACGGAGAGGAGCGTTATCGAGGCAGCTCTGCGCGAGCACCATGGTGAGATTAATACTGCCTATCAAGCCCTCGGAATATCAAGAAGAGCTCTCTACGAACGGATGAAGAAGTACGGATTTCACAAAGAGGATTTTCGGTCTTGAATTGAGGGTGCACGAATCTCCCATGAGCGATACATGCACATAAAAGGCTTCTAAGAATCAATAATATATAGACCAATCAATTTGGCACTGAATTTGCTTATTACTTCAAATGAACAGAGAAGATATATGAAACTCAAAGAGCTTGCTGAAAAAATCGGCGCCAGAGTCGTGCAGTATGGAAAATCGGCTGGTATCGAAATTAAACGGGTCTATGCAGGTGATAAGATGAGTGACCTGCTTTCAGAAGCAACTGAAGAGACACTTTTAGTGACTAATCTGGCCAATACCCAGTTGGTCCGTGTTGCCGAGCTCATGGACGTACCTGGAATCTGCCTCTTAAACGATGTTGTTCCAGGACCCGAGTTGGTAAGATCAAGCATCGAGCATGGAACGGCAATTATAGTCTCAAAATCCGGCATGTTCGAAACCTGTGGGTGCATGTACCAGTGCCTCTATGGAGGAGGCAATTCGGGATCATGATCACCGAGTCATACAGGATCAAAGGCGGTAATTTTGAGCATGCAGGCTCTGCGTCCAGCAGCCTTAAGGAGAGGTTAAAGAAGATCGGCGTTGAAATAAAAGATATGCGCCGCGTAATGATCACTGCATACGAAGCAGAAATGAATGTTGTAATTCATGCACGCAGAGGTATTATGCGTATCACACTTAATAATGGGCAGATTGATATCGAAGTTACAGATGAAGGTCCGGGCATAAACAATATCGATCAGGCCATGAAGGAAGGCTACTCTACGGCTCCCGCTGAAGCCAGAGAACTGGGCTTTGGCGCAGGTATGGGCCTTCCTAATATCAAGAAGAATAGCGATCTTTTCGAGATTGAGTCTACTGTAGGGCGGGGAACACGCCTTAGATCAACGATCTACCTGAAGCTTCAAGTCATCTCCGGGTCTGTTCGAAATTCTTTGCATATTGTCAGTGAGCTCTGCAGCGAATGCATGCGATGCATTCACGCCTGTCCGACTAAAGCAATACGAGTTCGTAACGGCAGGCCGCAGATACTGGAACATCTCTGCATCGACTGCACGGCCTGCATAGCTGTGTGTGATACCGGCGCCCTTGGGGTGGAGGGAGCAGGTGATTTTAAAGAGCCGTCAGAGGATACGTTTTTGATAATACCTGCATCATTTCTGGTACAGTTCGGTGTTAATACGGGCCCTGAGAGGGTGCTTGCAGCCTTAACTGAATTGGGCTTCCGGAATGTGCTCATAACAGAGGCGTGGGAAGATGCCCTGCATGAGGCTGTGATCAAATACGCACAGGAGGAGACAAAGGTGAAACCCGTTATCTCTCCCCTGTGCCCTTCGGTTGTAAATTTGATCGAGATGCGGTTTCCTTCTTTGATCGGAAACATTGCGCCCTTCCTTTCTCCGATTCAGGCTGCACAGAATGAGTGTAAATACATGTACAAATGCAAGGCAAAAGCACAGGATGCTGTATTTGTAGCATCCTGTCCCGGTCAACACACAGGGCTAAAACTTAAGGCTTTGTCCATAAATGTCAGGGTAATTACACCAGCAAGTCTGTTCAAAGCAGTCCTGCCTTTGAGTGATGAAAAGGATAAGATCTCCCGGCAATACGGCCCGGTGCCCCGGGACCCCCAGCCCCAGGGGGTGCTGCATATAAGCGGAATCCATCACGTTATGAATGTACTTGAGAAAGCGGAAAACGGTCTTCTTAATGATGTTCATGTTCTGGAGCTATTCATGTGCGATCAGGGCTGTTTCGGCTCACCTCTCATGGTTGAAGACCCATTCGTGGCCCGCCATCGCTGGCTGAACACTCAAATCAAGTATACAAGATCCGCAGAGGCAGTACGCAGAAAGAATGCTTTTTTAGCCCGTCCGGGTCTCAGACTCGATGCCGATATGTCTAAGGCTATTATGAAGCTTCAGAAGATAGATGAATTAATTAAAAGTCTGCCCGGGAAGGACTGCGGTTTTTGTGGGGCGCCCACATGCAGCTCTTTAGCCGAGGATATCGTCATGGGCAGGGCAGAGAGAGAAGCCTGTGTGTATCTCGATGTTGATGAGGATAAAACGAAATGAAATTAAATGATCTTGCAGAAAAGCTCAGCCTTAGAAATCTCACTCTAGAGATTCAAATTAAGGAATCAACCTGTGTTTCAAAAGGGCATGCATCCGATCTCTTAAGCGATGTCCTTGCCAATGCTCCGGGCGGCAGCGTGCTGGTCACTATCCAGGTTCACATGAACGTAATTGCCGTAGCAATTCATGCGGGTGTTGCTTCGGTAATCTTTGCTTCGGGCATGGTTCCTGATCAAGCGGTCATAGAAAAAGCGATTTCAGAAGGCTTACCTCTCTACACATCCAAAGAGTCGACCTTTGACATTGCAGGACAGCTCTACGAATTAGGCTTAAGAGGAGGTCATGGTTGAAGCGCATTCTTGCGGACCTTCACATCCATACGGCCCTGTCTCCCTGCGCTTCGGAAGAGATGATACCGCAGGCCATAGTACGGGCGGCGATTCGCAGGGGATTGGAAATGATCGCTATTTGCGATCACAACACTGCAGGGAACACAGCCGCCGCAGAGAAGGCAGCCGGGAAGGATATCACTGTAATAGCAGGTATGGAAATAACGACTGCAGAGGATGTTCATGTGCTCGGCCTGTTTCCGGATGTATGGGTTGCCTGCACGGTAAGTGAGAAAATACTTAAAACTCTTCCTGAGATGCAGGGCTCTTCAAAAATTTTAGGCAGACAGACCTTGATGAATGCAGAGGGTCAGATTATTGGCATGGAAACAAAGATGCTGGCCGCTTCATCGGCTTTCAGGTTATCCGACAGCGTAAACCTCATAAAAAGGCACAGGGGCATTGCCGTTGCGGCGCATCTGGACAGGCCCTCTTTCAGTGTGATCAGCCAATTGGGAATGATCCCGGATGATATCAGTTTTGACGCTATTGAGATTTCGGGGGCCGCAGTGGCTTCTTCACGAATCCAGGAGTTTTATTCATTCGGAATACCGGTTCTTACATCTTCAGACAGCCACTTTCTCTCCGATATAGGAACCTGTTGTACTGCGCTTGAAATCCTTGAACCGACTTTTAACGAGCTGGTACTTGCACTCCGGGGGATTGCCGGAAGGGGGTGCAGTGTTGCGTGAGCTTTCTCTTCATATCCTTGATCTTATAGAAAATGCGATCCGCGCCGGGGCATCAATAATATCAGTAACAATAACAGAAGATCGTGCCAAAGATGTCTTAGAAATCGCAGTGGAAGATAACGGACCTGGCCTAAGTGTGCCTGTTAAAGTAGCTACTGACCCTTTTTACACAACAAAGAGCGGAAAGAGTACAGGACTGGGATTAAGCCTCTTTCGCTTTCAGGTAGAGCAAACAGGCGGAGAGCTTACGCTCCACAGATCAGAGCTAGGTGGATTAGCCGTTAAGGCTGCCATGCAGCTCAGTCACATCGATAGAAGCCCGTTAGGCGATCTTGCATCCACGCTCGCATCTGTGGTGTGCACAAACCCGGACCTAGATTTACAATATAGAATCCGTGTAGATGCTTCTGAATGTGAAGTGGATGTTTCTAAAGTGAGAGATGAATTTTCTCCTGATGAGCGCTGCGGCCTGACTATTGCCAAGCACGTATATAAACAAATTAAGGAAGGACTTTCGGCCCTTAAGGTCACAGAATAGAATTTTAAAAGAAAAGGAGATTTAAATGACCGGTAAAAATGGAAATACCGTATGTGTTGAAAAAACCGAGGAAAGCGAGCTTCTTGAAAGACTCGATGAAGTGCTGGCGGAGTACCGCAATAAACCAGGTGCTTTGATTCCAGTGCTTCAGATTGCTCAAGGCATATTCGGCTATCTACCTGAAAATGCTTTAAAACACATCTGTTTAGGTTTGGATAAGTCCTACAGCGAAGTCGCCGGCATAGTAGGATTCTATTCCTTTTTCTCAATTGTTCCTCGAGGCAAGCATCTGGTTCGTGTTTGCCTTGGGACAGCCTGCTATGTCCGGGGGGGAAAGCGGGTGCTGGATACCCTGAAGCATGAGTTAGGAATAGATGTGGGTGAAACAACACCGGATAAGATCTTCTCTTTAGAAGTTGCCCGTTGTTTCGGCGCCTGCGGTTTAGCCCCGACTATCATGATTGATAACGAGGTCCGACAGCGTATCAAACCCACAAAGATAAGGGGCATCCTCTATCAATACAGGAATCAATACACAAACTCAAACAAAGGAGAATAACTATGGCAAAGAAAATAAAAAGCCTTAAGGAGCTTCAGGAACTCAAGAGTAGAGTAAAAGCCGATATTGATCTTCGCAGCGGGCCTAAGGAAACCCAGATTACAGTTCATATGGGTACTTGCGGTATTGCAGCCGGGGCCAGGGATATTCTTACCTCTCTGACCGCAGAATTGAGCAAGGCTTCGATTGATAATGTAACTCTGCGGCAGTCGGGCTGCATCGGTCTTTGCGACCAGGAACCCATGTTTTCCTTAAGCGACAGGAGCGGCGCAACCTTCCTCTATGTCAGGCTCGATAATAATAAGGTTCATGAAATTGTGCAGGATCATCTGCTAGGCGGCAATCCGGTTACGAGCTATCTCAGTAAAGAATAAAAAGGAAGGGAGATTGTTAGCTTATGAATAATTCAAGAACTAATATATTAATCTGTACAGGAGGCGGATGCGTTGCTTCCGGGGCATTAGAGGTCAGCGCTGCGCTTCAGGAGGCAATAGACAGGTATGGGCTTACAGGCGAAGTAAAAGTAATTGAAACAGGCTGTCTTGGCCCATGCGCTGTGGGGCCTGTGGCATTGGTATATCCTGACGGCGTGCTGTATCAGGATCTAAAACCCGAATATGCAGATGAAATTGCTGAAGAACACCTTTTAAAGGGCAGAATTGTTGAAAGATTGATATATAAGGAGCCTTCAGAAGGCGAGAAAGCCCCCACTCTTAAGGAGCTGAGTTTTTTCCGCAAACAGGTAAAAATTGTACTACGCAATTGCGGATTGATCGATCCAATGCAGATGGAAGAGTATATTGCCGTAGACGGCTACCAGGCCCTGGCCAGGGTCTTGACTGAAATGCAGCCCGAGGAGGTTATTAATGAAGTCAAGCGATCCGGGCTGCGAGGGCGCGGCGGGGCAGGTTTCCCAACGGGGCTAAAGTGGGAGCTGTGTCGCAGGGCGGAAGGTAAGAAAAAATATGTCCTGTGTAATGCCGATGAAGGGGATCCCGGCGCGTTCATGGACCGAAGTATCCTGGAGGGGGATCCTCACAGTGTGATTGAGGCAATGGCCATCGCGGCCTATGCAATCGGATCTTCTGAGAGCTATATCTACGTTCGAGCCGAGTACCCCCTTGCCGTAGAGCGATTGAGCAATGCATTGGAACAGGCAGGAGAGTATGGACTGATCGGCAGCGACATCTTCGGAACAGGTTTTAATTTTAATTTAGAAATACGCATGGGTTCAGGGGCATTCGTATGCGGCGAAGAGACAGCGCTCATGACCTCTATAGAAGGAAACCGCGGTGAGCCCCGTCCTCGTCCGCCGTTTCCTGCAAATAAAGGACTGTGGGGGATGCCGAGTCTGCTAAACAATGTAGAAACATACGCCAATATTCCCATGATTATTCTAAAAGGGTCGGAATGGTATGCTTCCATCGGAACGGAAAAAAGCAAGGGAACTAAGGTCTTCGCCTTAGCCGGTGCTGTGAACAACACCGGATTAGTTGAGGTTCCCATAGGTATGTCCCTTGGAGAGATCATATACGACATCGGAGGAGGGGTCCGGGACGGTAAGATATTCAAGGCGGCCCAGATCGGAGGTCCTTCCGGCGGGTGTATTCCGAAAGAATACCTCAATGTGCCGGTTGATTACGAATCGATTACCGAGCTTGGCGCGATCATGGGCTCCGGCGGATTAATTGTTATGGATGAAGATACATGCATGGTCGATATAGCTCGATTCTTCATCGATTTTGTAAAGGATGAATCCTGCGGCAAATGCACTCCATGTCGAATAGGCACTAAAAGAATGCTGGAGATCCTTACACGGATATGTGAGGGCAGGGGAGAAGAGGGTGATATAGAAAAACTGATAGATCTGGGTAATACGATCAAGGATACGGCGCTCTGCGGACTGGGCCAGACCGCGCCGAATCCCGTCTTATCTACTATAAGGTATTTCAGAGAGGAATATGTGGCCCATATCAGGGACAGGCGCTGCCCTGCCGGTGTCTGTCCTGATCTCGTACGTTCGCCGTGTCAGAATGCCTGTCCTGCAGGTGTCGATGTACCGGGATACGTATCCTTAATCGGTGAGAAACGATACACTGAGGCTTTGCGTTTGCATCGCGAGCGTAACCCATTTGCATCGGTCTGTGCCCGTGTATGTTTTCATAAATGCGAGGATAAATGCCGCAGGGCTACATTGGATGAGCCTTTGTCGATCCGCGGCCTGAAGCGGTTTATGGTTGACCAGGAGACCGCTTTTCAGATACCTGAGATTCGTGAAGACAAACTGAACGCGGGGCGTAAGGTCGCTGTTATCGGCGCAGGTCCGGCCGGTCTTTCCTGTGCATACTTCTTAGCCCGCCTGGGGTACCGTCCGAAGGTATTCGAGGCTATGTCACAGCCCGGCGGTATGCTCGTGCAGGCGATTCCGACTTATCGCCTGCCGCGTGAAGTGCTCCGGGGTGAGATACAGATGATTGAAAGATTGGGAGTGGAAATCTCAACCGGCATCAGGCTGGGCAAGGACTTCACTATGAAAGACCTGCGTGAGGACGGATATGTGGCCGCCTTTCTTGGAGTCGGCGCGCCGGCGGGCATTTCACTGGGCATATCGGGTGAAGAAGTAAAAGGTTTTATGCAGGCCTTACAATTCTTGTGCGAGTACAACTTAAGCGGTTCTGTGAATGTAAGTCAGAGTGTAATGGTAATTGGCGGCGGGAACGCTGCCATAGATGCCGCTCGCACAGCCGTACGCCTGGGCGCCAAATCCGTCACTGTGCTCTATCGCCGTACACGCGCTGAGATGCCGGCCTATGCTGAAGAGGTTGAGGAAGCGGAAAGAGAGGGTGTTCGTCTGGAGTTTCTTGCCTCACCCTTAGAGATAATTACTAAAAATGGCCGTTTAAGAGGTATAAAGTGCTGCCGTATGGTATTGGGTGACTTCGATAGATCGGGCAGGCGTCGCCCTGTACCCGGAGATGACGGTGAATTTTCCGTAGAAGCGGACCAGGGCATTTTGGCCATCGGGCAGGCTCTCAATACAAGTGAGATTGTTAACGGTACAGGACTGAGGCTGACCGGACGAAGCTTTATAGAAGTAAATCCGGTCACCAGCCGAACATCAGTGGAATGGATATTCGCCGGTGGTGATGCTGTTACAGGAGCGGCTTCTGTGGTGGACGCCGTGGCAGGCGGTGAAAAAGCAGCGGTTGGGATAGATATGTACTTAACTGGTGAAAATCACGCATTTTGGCGAGTGGATAGGGAACCGGACACCTTTTTTGATCCTGAGGCAGATCCCGTAGAATACCCACGCTCTAAAATCAGGCTGTTACCCATTGATAAGCGAAAACACAATTTCAGTGAAGTAGAGATGCCGTGGAAAGAAAGTCCGGCCCTTCGAGAGGCAAAAAGGTGTCTCAGGTGTGATTATAGAGAAGAAAGCTAAATAAAGAGGAGATAACGAGCTATGCAAACACTCACTATTGATAATAATAAGGTTGAGGTTCCTGACGGAACAACTATTCTTGATGCCGCCAATAAAGCAGGCGTTAATATACCGACGTTATGCTACTTAGAGGGTGTTCAGGCAATTGGCGCCTGCCGGGTTTGTCTGGTTGAGGTAAAAGGGGCTAAAACACTGGTGGCCTCCTGCGTAACCCCGGCTGCAAACGGGATGAAGGTTAACACGAACAGCAGGCGCGTACGCCAGGCGCGGCGCAAAGTAGTAGAGCTGATTCTGTCGGATCATGAAGGAGACTGCCAGACATGCGATCGGAACGGTGATTGCGAGCTCCAGGAGGTTGCACAGGATCTGGGTATCAGGGAGATCAGATACCCCGGTGAAAAGAGCAGGAGGATTTCGGACACAAGCACAGAGGCTTTGGTGCGCGACACTGCAAAGTGCATCCAGTGCCGGCGCTGTGTAACCGTATGTAGAGAGGTTCAGGGGGTAGCCGCAATATTTCCTCAGGACCGCGGCTTTGAGACAGTAATAGGTCCTGCCTTCTGCAGTAACTTAGACAGTGTTGTCTGTGTTCAATGTGGTCAGTGTGCAGCAGTATGCCCGGTAGGGGCTATTGCCGAGAAGGATCAGATTGATGATGTCTGGGCCGCGCTGGACGATCCAGACAAGCACGTGATCGTACAGACTGCCCCGGCCATTCGTGCAGCCCTTGGGGAATGCTTCGATTATCCGCCGGGAACCTGTGTTACAGGTAAGATGGTTTCAGCCTTGCGCCGAATAGGTTTTGACGGAGTTTTTGATACCGAGTTTGCAGCAGACTTAACAATTATGGAGGAGGGAAACGAGCTCTTGATGCGCCTAAAGAGAGCTTTAGTGGATAAGGAGGAGGTAGCCCTGCCTCAATTTACCAGCTGCTCGCCGGGATGGATTAAATATGCCGAACACTTCTATCCCGAGCTGCTTCCGAACATTTCAACCTGTAAGTCCCCGCAGCAGATGTTCGGTGCTGCTGCAAAGACATATTACGCTGAAAAGATCGGCAAGAGGCCGGAAGATATTGTTGTAGTCTCCATAATGCCCTGTACAGCCAAGAAGTTTGAGAACAGGCGGCCGGAGATGAATGACAGCGGTGTGCGGGACGTGGACATAGTGCTGACCACTCGTGAGCTTGGAAGGATGATCAAGCAGGCCGGTATAGATTTTGCGTCCCTGCCCGATGAAAGGATGGATTCAATTCTGGGGATGTCTTCAGGTGCTGCCGATATATTTGCCAACACGGGCGGTGTGATGGAAGCCGCGCTCAGGACAGCTTACGAAATTGTAACCGGTAAGCCCCTGCCTTTTAAAAAACTCCACATAAAGCCCATTGCCGGACTTGAAGGGGTTAAAGAGGCCTCAATCGAAATCAGTGAGACAGTACCGGAATGGTCGTTTCTTAAAGGTGTCACCCTCAATGTTGCTGTGGCCCACGGCCTGGGAAACGCTAAGAAGGTGATAGAGAGGATCAAGGCCGGTGAGGCCGGGTACCACTTTGTCGAGATAATGACCTGCCCCGGAGGATGCATCGGAGGGGGGGGCCAGCCGCGGATGACCTCGGATGAGGTTAGAAAGGCCAGAATTGAAGCTATCTACCGGGAGGACGAAGGTAAAAAGATACGTAAATCCCATGAGAACCCGGAGATTAAACAGATTTACGAAGAATTCCTTAAAAAGCCGCTGGGTGAGAAATCTCATTACCTCTTGCATACGGAGTACGAAGCAAGGGAGCGAGTTTAGAGTGATATTATCATGGGTATAGTTACTACTATTCCTGAAAAGTGTAAGCGCTGCTATAGCTGTGTTAGAGAGTGTCCTGCCAAGGCAATAAAGGTTGAAAACGGACAGGCCATGGTTATTGAGGAGAGGTGCATTGCATGCGGTAACTGCGTCAAGGTCTGCGCCCAGCAGGCGAAGCGGATCGAAGACAGCACTGAGTATGTGAGACGGATGCTGGCCGGTAAAGGGCGTTTTTTCGCCTGCCTTGCTCCCTCCTTTCCCGCCGCTTTTTACCCCTTAAGCCCGGGTAAAATCATTGCAGCCGTCCGGAAACTAGGATTCTCCGAGGTGTGGGAAGTTGCCTTCGGAGCCGAGCTGATCAGCAGAGAGTACACCAAACTTTTCAAAAGATCACTGAGAGCAGGAAGCCGGGTTATAAGCTCTCCCTGCCCGGCAATAGTCTCTTATGTGGAAAAATATATGCCCTCTCTCCACAATGCGCTTGCCCAAATAGTTTCACCGATGATCGCTTTAGCCAGGGCGATCAAGCATAGACACGGCTCAAAAGTGCGTATCGTTTTCATAGGACCCTGCATTGCCAAGAAAAATGAAATACGAGATCCATGCGTGGCAGGCACTGTTGATGCTGTTTTAACGTATAAAGAGCTTCTTAAGATGTTCGATGAGGCTGGAATAGTTCCGGAAGAATTGAACGAAAGCGGCTTTGATGGACCCAGAAGCTATCTGGGGCGCTCTTTTCCCATATCCGGCGGCTTGCTTAAAACTGCGGGCTTAAGCACAGATATCTTGGAGAATGATGTCTTAATCACAGAGGGGAAAGACCGTGTTTTAGTCGCGCTCAAAGAGCTTGCCGAGGGGAAAAGCGAGGCGCGTCTCTTCGACGTGCTCTTCTGTGAGGGATGCATTAACGGTCCCAAGATGTTGAACGATTTGAGCGTTTTTGCCCGTAAGGAGATACTGGCAGATTTCATAAACGAACAGAACCGGTACACCACGCAGAGGGATTTTCTTGAGGCTCTAGCGGAGTTTGATGATCTTTCCTTAAGCAGGAGCTTTACCAGGCAGACCATGCTGCTTTCGCAGCCGTCAGAGGAGGAGATTGGCCGGGCGCTTCGGACCATGAGGAAGTTCAACCCAGAGGACCAGCTCAACTGCGGGGCTTGTGGATATTTCACCTGTCGTGAGAAGGCAATCGCTGTGTGCCAGGGACTGGCAGAGCCGGAAATGTGCCTCCCATATCTGGTGGAGGAGCTTGAAACAACCTGTGATCAGCTCCAGCAGTCCCATAAGGATCTGGCTTCAGCTCAAGCTCGTTTAGTGCAAACGGAGAGACTGGCCTCTATGGGGCAGATCTCAGCAGGTGTAGCCCATGAAATAAACAACCCCCTAGGGACGATACTGATTTATTCACACATGCTGCTGAAGCAGTATCATGATAGGGATCCGGGGAAAGATGATCTCATGATGATAGTTAATGAGGCTACACGCTGCAGAAATATCATGCGAGGTCTGCTCGATTTTGCCAGGCATTCAAGAATATCAAAGGCTAAAGGAGATTTAACAGGTCTCATAAATGAGGTGGTTTCAATTATGGCCCTGAAGGCACAAGAAAGAGGCGTCTGTTTAAGATGCGATATTCAGGACGATTTACCAGATATGATAATTGATGTAAACCAGATCAAACAGATGATTATAAACCTCGTGCAAAACAGTATTGATGCTATAGCAGATAGAGGAGAAGTCGACATCAGTGCGCATCTCAACAAAACTGGTGATTCGATAAAAATCGAGGTAACGGATAACGGCCGTGGAATTCCCCGGGAGAACCTCTCTGAGCTCTTTAATCCCTTCTTCACGACCAAGGAGATGGGTAAGGGGACAGGATTGGGATTATCCATTGTCTATGGGATAGTGAAGATGCATTCCGGAGATATTTCTGTAGAGAGTGAGCCTGGCAGGGGAACCACCTTTTTCATCAAGCTCCCATTGGGCGGGAAGGAACCGGGCGAAGATGTGCGTGATGATGTGAGCCTGAGCCTTAATAGAGGAGAAGAGACATGAGCACAAAGAGGAAGGTGCTGATAGTCGATGACGACATCGATTTTCTCAAGATGTACAAACAGATTCTCGAAACGAGAGGCTACAGGGTTTTGTGCTGCTCCGATCCCAGAGAGGCATTGGAACATATGGAGAAAGAGAGACCGGGCCTTGTGATCACGGATCTGATGATGAAGACCCTGGATTCAGGATTTTCATTCTCTGAAAAGATCAAGAAGGATCAGCGCTTTATCGATATTCCTGTGGTTATAGTTACTGCTGTGGGCAGTAAGCGCGGCTTCGATTTTAGTCCTCAAACTTCCGAAGAACTTGAGGCTATGCATGCCGATGCATACTTTGAAAAACCGATAGCCCCAGGGGCGTTAATAGCAAAAATAGAGGAGCTTCTTGAGGAGGACTCGAAATGAATGATGTAACGCCTAAAATACTGGTGGTGGATGATGAGCTTGGGATTCGAGAGGGTTGTCGAAAAATATTATCATCAGAGGGATATGAAGTTGAGACTGCCGGCGACGGCCTGGCGGGATTTGAGCTTTTCAAGGAGCGGGGAGACTTTATAGCTGTAATTATTGATCTAAAAATGCCTCAGATGGACGGTATAGAGCTCGTTGAAAAAATACATGAGCATGATGGGGACGCCGTGCTCTTAGTCATCACTGCTTATGCAACAATTAATACAGCAGTTGAAGCAACAAAACAAGGAGCATACGGGTATATCCCCAAGCCGTTTACACCGGATGAGCTGCTTTTGGCCGTAAAGAATGGTCTTGAAAAACGTGTTCTGTCTATTGAGGCTAAGAGACTGCGTGAAGATAGGGAGAAGCGACTGCTTGAAGTCGCGTTCGAACGATCGAAATGCAACACCATTATAAAATGCATGACAGACGGCATTTTAGTAATCAACTGCGACAGGCAAATCGTTCTTCGAAACGCAGCAGCATCACGCATTATGCCTGAATACGCATCTGTTCCAATGCCCTTCCCATTGAGTGCTTTAGATTGTGCCGATATGCAAACCCTTATCATAAAAACACTGGATGCAGATTCCGGTCCTCTGATTGTATCAAAAGAGATTGCTTTAGGAAAATGCACCTATATGGTGAATGTCAGTCCCGTGATAGATCCAAATGAAGAAACCTCGGGTGCGGTAGCTGTTCTTCGGGATATCACGGCTTTAAAAAAGATAGAAACGGCTAAGTCTATGTTTGTCTCTATGGTGGCCCATGAAATCAAGAGCCCTCTTGCCCCTAATTCCGGTCGGTTTGTGTACACTACACCGGTTTGATTCTGCCCGTTGTTAATGACAAGCATGGTGTTGTTGTGACATTGTGATCGATAGCTCTCGATTGACAACACAGGTTCCTTGTCCTTCACTGCTGTTTTTATTGCATGCTGTCATCGACTTCCTTGAGAAGCTTGCGGTCTATTGCCTTCAATATCTTCTCTTGTCTCTTCGTAAGTGTAACAACTTTGGTTATCTTGAAATCCTTACGCG
>JAUWZD010000020.1 GCA_030615505.1 Spirochaetales bacterium
CTGGTCACAGTCAGGTGCTGACGGAATGCTCCAGATCAGATCCGCAATATCCAGCGCCCGATTCCTCACTGATTTCCGGAGCACTCTGCCAAATGCGGCCTAAACACCACTTTACCTACTTTTTGAAAGCGCTCCCAGTTGGTTATCATAGATTGCGTCTTCTCCAGAGACATTATATAATATTCAACACCATGATTGCACTGACACAGAGCAGAGTTGTCGTGTTGCATGAAGGAGGCAAAAGTATGAAGACAGTATACATTTCTATCATTCTGGTACTCGTACTTATTATGCTTGCAGGTTGTGCACCCGGCTCTAACGAATTGATCAACTCTGCTAACGCAAAAGGAATTGTGGCTGGCTTCTGGCAAGGTCTCTGGAATGGAATCATTGCTCCGGTTACATTCGTAATATCCCTTTTCAATCGGAATGTTCAGATTTACGAGGTACATAACAATGGGAATTGGTACAATTTTGGTTTTCTCCTTGGGGTGATTGTCATCTTTGGTAGTGGAGCTGGCGGGGCATCAGCAAAGAGATCAAGGCGTTAAGAGGCTGAAGAGCCTAACAATCAGTTGCAGCAGATTTGGCTATGTCACGATTCTTGCATACGCAAGAATTCGTGCCATGTACGCCAAACAGGTGAACTCAGATGTTAGGTGTAATATATAAATGACTCAGAAATCATTACATTTTTTGGGACCATATAGTTTTCTAAAAGGAAAAACAACCAAGTTTGTCAAACGACAAAAAGAGCATCTGACTCACATACTTGGACTAAATTATTATGTGATAGACGCTAATTTAGCAAAACAGGGGTTCATAAGATTGTATGGAACGGCATGTGGAGAGACAAAAGCAAAGATGCGGCGAGAAATACAATAGAAAACTATAACACTGTGAGCAAGCATGTTGTCAAATATATTAAATGTATTGATGTCTATTTTGCTCCCACTAAATTCCCGCGTAATATACGAAGGCATATAGAAGGTTGTATTGTTGGAATCTAAGGAATAAATATCCAGAACTTGCAAGGTTTTATCCAGATGATAATCGTGTGGGCACAAAGAAAGAAACGTTGAATGAGAAGATTGCCATCAGTTCAGACGAACCAATTACAGGATTGGATTATGAGATCGAAATATGAAACACCTAACAACCGCATCAACTCGGACTGGCAATTCCGCTACGCTTCATTGCCAGCCGGTTATGCGTAGCGTTTAATGATTAGTATGTCCAAGAGTCATATAAAATCGCAGCTCTACTAAATTACTATTTGGAGGCAAAATGGATAATTCAAATATTTACAGCCGATTTTTAAAACTTTCAACACCACTTATTGCTGATGCATGTATAAGATTAAAAGTTGATTTTAAATTAGCACCACCAGGCATAAGACCAATAATTGAAGGAACTCGACTTGCTGGTAAGGTCTGCCCTGTAAAACATTATGGAAGTGTAGATATTTTTTTGGAAGCAATGGAAAAAGCAAAAAGTGGTGATATTCTGGTCATTGATAATGGTGCTAGGTCAAATGAGGGATGTATTGGTGATTTAACTGCTTTAGAAGCAAAAGCTAGTGGGCTTGCGGGAATGATAGTTTGGGGTTGTCATCGAGATACATCTGAATTAAGACAAATTGGATATCCAATATTCAGTTATGGGAGTTGTCCAACAGGCCCCTTACGACTTGATCCTGTTGAATCTGATGCGCTTCAAATAGCTAGATTTGGAGATATAAAAGTTACTAAAGAAAATACAGTGTTTGCTGATAGCGATGGCGTAGTTTTTACAGAAGGACAAAGGGTAGAAGAAATATTAGAAAATGCTGAGAGTATTTTTTTAATTGAGCGAAAACAAGCTGATGCAATTCAATCTGGTAATTTATTAAAGGAACAATTAAAATTTAGTGAGTATTTATCTAAACGCGAAAGTGATTCTTCTTATACTTTTCGTAAACATTTAAGAATAATTGGTGGTGCTATTGAAGAGTAATGAATTTAAGACTGAATTTTTATATAACTCTATTGAAGGATATACAAAACACAAACATAACATGTCAATTGCAGCTGAATTGGTCGTTATGCCTAAAATCACTAAACCAAAACAAGGAGAAATTTAAATGGAAGCAAGGAAGATTAAAGAAGGTATTTACTGGGTGGGTGCTGTTGACTGGGACCGACGCATGTTCGACGACCTCATCCCCCTCCCCGACGGTACTAGTTATAATGCCTTTTTGATTCAAGGAAGCGAGAAAACTGTGCTGATAGATACCGTGGATACAACAATGTCAAATGTAATGCTTGAGCGCCTGAACCAACTGGGCACTGAGCACATTGATTACATTATTACAAACCACGCCGAGCAGGACCATTCAGGCACGCTGCCGCAGATTATAGAGAGATACCCTGAGACGCAGGTTGTATGCACATCAAAATGCAAAGAGATGCTCGTAGACTTGTTACTGGTACCGCAAGATCGCTTTCTAACAGTTGAAGATGGTGCTACCCTTTCGTTGGGCGATAGAACTCTTGAATTCATCCATGCACCGTGGGTTCACTGGCCTGAGACAATGCTGACCTATCTGCGTGAGGATGAAATTCTCTTTCCCTGTGACCTTTTCGGTTCCCACCTGGCAACAACAGACTTGTATGTCACTGATGAGGGGGGGATCTATGAAGCAGCCAAACGATACTATGCAGAAATCATGATGCCATTCCGTAAGATCATACAGAAACATTTGAAAAAAGTCCAAGGATACAAGATATCCCTTATCGCCCCCAGTCATGGCCCGTTGTATGACAGGCCTGAGTTCATCTTGGATTCGTATCAAGATTGGGTTTTTAACAACCCCAAAAACATCGTTGTGCTGCCCTACATCTCTATGCATGGCACCACCCGCGAGATGGTAAAGTACTTAGTGGATGCCTTGACGGAGAAAGGGGTAACCGTGGAGCAGTTCAACTTGGCTGTTACCGATATTGGTAAACTTGCCATGGCGTTGGTGGACTCTGCCACCATCGTGATCGGATCACCCACCGTTCTGACAGGCGCACATCCGAACGTAGTCTACGCAACATACCTGGCGAATGCTCTGCGTCCTAAAGTGAAATTCGTATCGATCATCGGTTCCTATGGTTGGGGCGGTAAGATGGTGGAGCAACTTGCTGACTTGATCTCCAATCTAAAGGTGGAAATATTGGATCCTGTTGTTGTCAAAGGTTACCCTGGTACCGAAGATTTTGATGCTTTGGATAAACTGGCTGCTATTATTGCGAGTAAGCATAAAGAACATAACTTGATCTAATGATGCTTTTTCAAAATGGGAAACGGCTGAACTGCAGACAATTATGCCCAGCGCAGATTACATCCGCAACCGAAGTTCTTAAAGCAAAAGTCCAACGCAGGATATATTCGGACGATGGACTTGATTATTTTTTACGCTGAACACGCAAGATTTTAAAGGTAATACTATAAAATTAATAAACCAAAACAAGGAGAAACAAAATGGAAGAATCAAAAATTAACATGCCATTATTGGGAGACGACTTCCCTGAACTCAAGGTTCAAACAACACACGGACCGATGAATATTCCTGGAGACTTGAAAGGTAAATGGTTTGTATTATTTAGTCATCCGGCGGATTTTACCCCTGTATGCACAACTGAGTTCGTTGCTTTTCAAAAACGATATGACGAATTTGAGTAACTTGGCTGCCAATTGATTGGAATGTCAATTGACCAGGTGTTTTCTCATATAAAATGGATTCAGTGGATAAAGTCGGAACTTAACATAGAGATCAAATTTCCTATTGTTGCAGCAAATGATTCCGTTGCTTTAAAACTTGGTATGCTTCATCCTGGCAAAGGAACAAACACTGTTCGGGCAGTATTCATCGTTGATCCGAAAGGCAAAGTCCGGTTGATTATGTACTATCCGCAGGAAGTTGGTCGGAACATGGATGAAGTTGTTCGTTCAGTAAGGGCTCTTAAAATATCTGATAAACAAGGCGCTGTGCCGGCAGGATGGCCCAATAATGAATTGATTGATGATAGGATTATTGTACCCCCTGCAACGGATGAAGAAACAGCTCAAAAACGTTCTGGAGAATATGAATGCTATGATTGGTGGTTTTGTCACAAACCATTAGAAGAATAGGCATAACAATGTACTCAACCTAACCGCAAACAGCACGGTGATTTTTCAAAGTATGGGCTTCGCTTGGAGTTTATTGGTGTTTCAAAGTTGGTTGTTCCACATGTTTGCGGCAGGTTATCCCTGCCGTTATACTGCTTAATGAACTGAAAGGTTAAAAAATGAAGAACTTGTTGCAGAAGGTGTAATAGGAGATATTTTAAATCCTGAAGGTTTTATTGATAAAATAACGAACCCAGATATTATCGTTTTTATTGCAATGCCTCGTATAAAATCAGGTCGCCTGTCTAAAAACAGATTTAATATGTTGCGGAACGAAGTGACTTCATATTTTTCTAATACGATTCAATTAGCCAAAAAATATGATTCTTATCTTATATTGACATCAGGAACAAGTTTTCATTCTGATACTGGAAAGATATTTACTGAAAATGATCCCATACAACGATTTGGTATGGCAAAGATCGGGGAAATACAGATGATCTGATCAGTGATGCTTTACTATCAAAACAAATAAAATGTACAGTTATGATGCCTGGCCAAATTTATGGTCCAGGTTGTATATTTTTAACAATGTATGAGTGGATGAAAATTTGTAAGGCAGCAGCTAATAGAGTAAAGCTTTAAACTTTAAAGGCAAACGCATCTATTTGGTGCATGACGGCTCCGGTGAGTTCCATTATCTCAATTATGATGATTTCGGTATAGAGGGGATTAAAATATCAGCGAATGCTCCCAACATGAACGCATTCTTAAGAGTTTTTATCGGCTCTGTAAGAAGGGAAGCCTTTGATTGGTTTATTCTCTTTAATGAAACTTAAGAATTAGAAATATCCTGGCCGAATATATCGGATACTATAATGAGAAACGGCCACATCAGGGAATTGCTGAAGAATTGCCAAATGGATACACCCCATAAAAACAGGGAAGAGTAATCGGCTATCCAGTACTGTCTGGACTGCACCATCATTAAGAAAGGCTTTCCGCTTAAGCTCTCCATATCCGATCCTCCCTATTTTTTCATT
The DNA here is from genome assembly GCA_030615505.1 of Spirochaetales bacterium. GTDB lineage: Bacteria > Spirochaetota > Spirochaetia > SZUA-6 > DRHE01 > JAUWZD01. The sequence continues at coordinate 5,181 of JAUWZD010000020.1, forward strand.
TCAATAGCCAAACCAAGCCATATTCGTTCGATGCCTTGATAGCCTAAAAATCTCTTTAAATTTCTGGAATTACCCGGATATGCCAGGGATAGTAGTCTGAAAACTCTATTTCTCTGAGGCTTATACTTTATATCTGGCTAGAAATAGCCCAATTTGGTATTCATATTCCAATCGTTCCTCATCTATTAAATCAATTAATTCATGCTCATGTTTATCTTCATCATCAACTATTTTTTTTGCATCCGGTAATTCTTTAGATATCTTGCTGTAGATTACCTGGGCTTTTTCTTCCACCCGCTCCATTAGCTTTATTCCAAAAGTTATGCCGAACAGCTTTGATATACAGTAATATTTGAATATTTTCCACCTGTTCGGCTTAACCGCTGTTCCGGTATAACTCTTCCAGAAGTGATAATGCCTCTGCTCATCATATGCAATCCTCTCAAGGATCTTTCTGTTACCGGAATTTTTTAATTATAGAACACTAAAAGAGGCGGCAATGGCTTAAGGAATTGAGTGTAAATGCTGCCTTTTATCTGATATTTTTACTTATCCTGCATCTATAGTCCATAAACTCAGCCGTGGAGCCGTAAAAATCCAACACTCCGTGTTCAAGATAGCCCACCTCGTCACACATGAACTCTACAACCTTAAAATCGTGCGATATAAACAGATATCCGAGTTCCTTCTGCCTCTGTAAGTCTTTCAAGAGGTGCAGCACTTTGGCCTGCACCGATATATCCAGGGATGAAGTCGGCTCATCCAGCACAATAAACTCCGGTTCTAATAGCAGGATCCTCCCTAAAGCTACTCGTTGATTCTGTCCCCCTGAGAGCTGGTTTGGGTATCGGCAGAGGATCTCTTCAGATAGACCTATTGTGCGGAGAATTTCCCGAATCCTGCTCTCCCTCTCCGGCTTACTTATCTTCACTAAACCGAATACCTCATGGAATAATTTTGCTATGGTCTTTAATGGATTTAAAGCTCCCTCCGGGTCCTGGAACATCATCTGAACCTTTCTTCTGAATCGGGAAAGCCCATTATTTTTGAGTGAAGAGATTTTTCTGCCCCTGAAAATAATCTCACCATTAGTTGGATCCTCGATTCCGGAAATTATCTTTCCAAGAGTCGTTTTGCCTGTTCCGGAACTGCCCACTATACCGACAGTTTTACCCGCTTTAATATTTAGAGAAATCCCCTCAATCACCATGGTGTGTTTCCTGCTGAAAATGCCAGATGCAAAGGTTTTAGAAACATTCTCGGCTCTCAAGTATATATCACACATCTTACCTCCCTTCCCCCGATTTTTACCAAAGACGGTCTTCTGCGAGTGCAAATTTCCCGCATAAAAGGGCAGCGCGGATGAAATTTACATCCCTCCGGGGGGTTCAGCATTGAAGGGGAGGCTCCCGGAATGGGGACAAATCCTCTATCCGGAAGGCTCTTCAATAGAGCCTGTGAATAGGGATGCATCTGCTGGGAGAAAAAATCTTTTAACGGAGAGATTTCAAGGATTTCACCTGCATACATGATGGCGATTCTATCGGAAAGCTTCTCAGCCAGATCAAAATCATGTGTTATGAGCAGGATCGAGGTGCCGTTAAACCTCTTAACAATTTCCAGCTCCTCAACAATACGGGCTTTCAAAGCTGCATCAAGGCCCTTGGTCGGCTCATCTGCAATAAGCAGCTTTGGATCGGCAACTACGGAGGCTGCAATTAAAACCCTCTGGTTCATGCCTCCTGAAAATTGAAATGGAAACATCCTGCTGTGTTTTTCCGCTTCTTCAAACCTCATCTTTTCAAGCAGCTTTACTGCCCTTAAGAGGGCTTCTTTCTTTTTCATCCGGTCATGCACTATAAGCGGTTCTGCTATCTGCCGGCCTATAGAATGAACCGGGTTCAGTGCTAAGGAAGGATTCTGAAAAACAATTCCTATTTCCTTTCCCCGGATAACTGCAAGTTCCCCTTCGCTCATTTTAAGCAGATTCTGCTCCTCATAGTAAATCTCTCCTTCTAAAACGGCATTGTCCGGCAGAATCCCCATAACGGACCTGGCAATAACAGATTTCCCGCAGCCCGTCTCCCCCACCAGGGCCAGCGTTTCTCCATCCACATGATCGAGCGATACTCCGTCTACCGCCTTAAGCAGCCCGAGTGGGGTTGAGAAGCTTACCTTAAGGTTTTTAATATGCAGGCAAGACATCTTTACATCCCGGCAATGACTTTTTGTTCTTCTCTTTCAAAAGAGAAACTGAGGGAAACAATGGAAAGCACGCACATGGTTATACAAATTCCAGGAGCAGCATACCACCACCACATCTCATTAATAAATCCACCCCTCTGAAAGGCAAAGTTGATCATCATGCCCCAGCTTTTCATGGAGGGATCCCCTAATCCTAAGAATGAGAGAGAAGCCTCCGAAATCATTGCAGAGGCTGTTGTAAGCATGAATTTGGTACTTAAGACCTGAAAAAGATGGGGGATGATATCCGAAACAATGATATAGCTGTTTTTAAAACCCAAGGAGCGGGAGCTTGTGACAAAGCTCATCTCCCGTATCTGAAGCGTCTTAGAACGAACCACCCGGGCAGTGGTCGTCCACCATATAAGGCCGAGCACGAGCATGATAATCCAGAAACTCGGCCTTAAAAAGGCCGCCAGAATAATTATTAAAGGTATCCTGGGAATCATGAGAAAGATATCCGTTATGCCCATTAAAAGCTCATCGACTATACCCTTAAAATAACCGGATACTAAGCCAATTATCAGCCCTAACAGAGTGGCGATCGAAGCCGTTCCCAATCCCACAAGCAGAGAGACCCTGGAGCCGTGGATCAGTTCACTTAATATATCATTACCGATATCATTGGTGCCCAGGAGGTGATATCGGTTCGGAGAGGCATAGGGCTCAAAACGCTCCCAGGGATCATAGGGAGCAAGATGCAAGGCGAATACGGCGGTCAGTGTAAAGAATGAGAATAGAATCAGGCCGAATTTATTGAGGGATATTTTTTCCTTTATTATTCCTCTTCTATTAAAAAAGGGCTTGAGCCTCATCTATTTAAGCCTCACCCTTGGGTCTAAAATACTGTAGAGCAGATCGGCAATAGAATTAGCTGTAATCACCATAAGAGTTATAATGAGAAATGCTCCCTGGAGCACCGGATAATCCCTTGACATCAGGGCGTCATAAATTAATGTTCCCATTCCGTTCATTGAAAAGATTATCTCCACAAAGAGGGCTCCGCTTAAAATAAATCCGAAATCCAGGGCAACCAGTGTAATTACCGGCAGAGAAGCGTTCTTAAATATATGCCTGAAAAGCACTGCCCTGCCCAGGAGCCCTTTAGCGCGGGCGTACTCTACATAGAGCCTGCCTTTTTCCTGGAGTACACTTGCCCGCATGATCATATAGTTCCTGGATGCGATAAACAGGGTCAAAACTAATGCCGGGAGAAAGAGGTGGTGCATGATGTCCATGAGGCCGCCTGTAGCATAGAAGCCTTTGAGCGGAAACAGGTCCAGTTTAAAGGAGAACAGGTAGAGAAATATAAGTGAGAGGAAATAGGGAGGAGTGGAATAGACTGCCAGGAAAAGAGATGTTGACAGCCTGTTTTTGAACGTATTTTTATACCACCCGGAAAGAGAGCCTAAAAAGGCGCCGATAACTGCTCCGAGTATAATGGCCGGAGCGACTAAAAGAAGGGTCCATTTCATTTTAGAAATAATTAATTCTAAAACATTCATATAGTAGTGATAGGAATAGCCAAGATCAAATCTTAATATATCCCGCCAGTAGTTCAGATACTGCACGGGGAGCGGTTTATCCAATCCTAATTCAGCCTTCAGTTCTTCTATAGCGTCCTGGCTGACCGAGAAATCTTCACCTAAAAGATTTACAACAGGATCCCCGGGCATGGCCCGGGGAATTATGAAATTCAATGAGGCTATAATAAAAACGGCAAGGCAGTACCTCACCGCTTTTTTCCGAAATGTCTTCATCCACCCTTTAAGATCATTTCACTATTTTTTTTACGTTTAGAAAGGTATCAGTATTGTATATCCCGTAAAGAGGATCCGGCATCCAGCCGCTGAAATCCCGGTTGAACGGGGTCACAATGATATTCCAGTAGAGCGCCACGGCGGGTATCTGTTCTGCATAGTAATCCTGTACCCTGGATGCATAGCTTAATAGTTTTTTTGTATCCGCTGTAGCGAGGATATCGTCAGACAATTTTAAGAACTCAGGATCATCAATAATATGAAGCACTCCCCGCCCTGTTCTCCTGGAATCAAAGTAGCCTGTTCCCCAGTTGGCATGCATTAACATTCCCCAGGGAGTGGTTCTGGTTATGGTAAGATCATAGTTGTATTTATCCTTCTCCGCCACCCAGGTATTTAAGTCTGTGGATCGGATACTGCTCTCTATTCCTACTGAAGCCAGATAATCCTTAAGCAGCTCCCCTACCCTCACCCAGGTCGACCTTACTAAAATAGAAAGATTTAAGTCTTTGCCGGTTCTGTCTTCGATTTTACCGTTGCCGTTTGAGTCTCTATATCCTCCCTGGGAGAGCAGCTCCTTTGCTTTACTAACATTGTATTCGAGTTTATCCGTAGCTTTGAACTCTCCCATGCTTTTGGGCACAAACCCCCGGTTCGGCACTCTACCGTATCCCAAAGCATCGAGCTTTACAATTTCTTCATAATCTATGGCATATGAGAGGGCTTTCCTGAAAATTCTGTCCGAAACAGGCTCTTTTTTTAGATTAAACCCTAAGAAGACTAAACCGATATTCTGTTTTTCAACGAAATCGAATTTGCCGGTCTTCTTTAAGCGATCAATGTTTGCATAGGGGTAAGAGGAGGCATACTTGAAGTAGGTGTCAACTTCTCCCTTTTCTAAGGCAAGGGAGAGCACATCTATACTCTTGAAAGTATGGATCTCATAACTGTCTATCTCCGGCTTCTTTCCTTTCCAGTAAGGATTTTTCTTAAAGCTTATTAATCCCGCATTTAAATCTATTTTCTCAATAAAGAAAGGACCGAATCCCACATTAACGCCCGTGTTGGTGTATTTCATTGGATCATCAATATCTTGCCATACGTGCTTTGGGAAAATATTGTATGTGGCGAACTCTAAATTCAGCCTTGTATAGGGCTTGTTAAAGGTCAAGATAACCGCATTATTACCTTTAACCTGAGCTTCTTTTAATGTATCCTTGATCCACCCGGCGCTCGGGTTGTTCCCGCCTGTATATTCTATGGAGAACTTAACATCATCTGGTGTAACTTCCCTGCCGTCGCTCCAGTAGAGATTGTCTTTGATATAGAAGGTCCATACAGTGTTATCTTTCGAAACCTCATATCTCTCCGCCGTAAGGCCCACCAGTTTTCCATCCTGGTTCATCTTCATGAGCGGAGGGTTAGAGACATGTGCAAAAATACCTAAATAGTAGTCACCGAAGATATTGGCCGATTTTATCACATTAGGTGTTCCGATTTTTAGAATTGCTTCGGGATCCGATACTTCAGCCTGCCCTGCACTCCATGCAGAGACAGCAAAGCAAAATAGCACGGTTAAGATTATTATGCTTCTTTTCATTTTATTAATCCCCTTTCGTGTTACGTTTTTAAGAAAAGTATTATTACTTATACCCGGGGATCATTTAAAAGTCAAGCATAAAAAGCACAGGGCGGCAGCGTTAAAGCCCACAAGGGCCAAAAAAAAGCCAATCTTACACCATAAAGCCGTAGATAATATCATCCAAACGGCAGCCATTAGTCTCAATCTACGCACATCAGACTGATATGTATTCTGCTTTACTTTATAAGCGATTCTTTTATCAAGGATAAAGTCTATCCCTGCACCGCTCTTTCTCTGGTAGTAATTTAGCTCGCCTATCTGCCTTAAACTCTGAAAAATGCTGTTCTCAAAAAGGCTGCCCATATTGAGCTTCGCAAATTGATTTGCAAGACCGGTGTCGCAGATGTAGGTCTTGGGCATCTTCCTTATTTCAACGCTTTTTCCGCTGCTGAATGGCTTGATCGTTTTAATGAAGTAGGTGCCCTCAAGAAAAGAAATATATTCACTTAATGTAGGACGGGAAATACCCAAATCTCTCGATAGCTTTTGAATATCCAATCTGGAACCTACCCTCTGCATTAAAAGCAGTATCAGGTCCCGAATAACATCATTTCTTCTGAAATCTCCAAGTTGTAGAATTTCCAGTTGATAAAATGAAGTAAAAAGCTCTTCCAAAGCTCGTTTCTTCTCTTCAACACTGGTTTTAAAAACTACCCCTGGGAATCCGCCGAACAGTAAATATTCTTCATATAATGGAGAGATCGTGTCAAATATTGATTTTGTTATCTTTGACTGGCTTTGAGGTATCTTTAATGAACTGTCTTTGAACAGCAGGAACTCAGTAAAACTCAGGGGAAAGAGCTCAAAAATGAATTTTCTCCCGGCAAGGGATTCTGTAAAGAGGTTCTTCAGATAGAAACTTGCTGACCCTGTTAAAAAAAATTTTATCTGATAGTGATCAATAAAGTATTTAACAACCGACGGCAGGCCTCTTACTAATTGTATCTCATCCAAAAAGATAAATGCTTTCAAGGTAAAATCTAAGCCCAGGATCTCAAAAGAAGTTTTAATTCGCTCATAGTTCTCCTCCTCCAGGTATTTTCTGTTTAGAGGATTCTCCAAATCTAAAAATATCTTGTTCTCCGATTCAATCCGCTTAAAAATAAAATTGAGTAATGTTGTTTTTCCTGTCCTTCTCTTTCCTGTTATGATAACTGCCTCAGGAGAATATAGATATTTTTCTATTTTGTTAAGAATGGATCTCGGCTTAATCATACATTATTATTTGACAAATAGTAGAACTATTTGTCAAATGCAATTAATAAAAAGTCGTGTCTAATGCGAGCACAATAAGCTTTTTATCCGTAGAAAGGATAATATCATCTTAAGATTATCAAGCGGAAAGGAATTCCTGCTTGCGGAGATAAACAATTTCGGTAAGGAAGTTTCATTACTACAAAGAAACAGATTCGTTATACATTGATCTTTCCTCGCGCACCAGTTCAGATTCACAAGAGGTAGCACCAGGGGTGGTGATTGACTATTCGCAAGATGGACAAATAGTTGGCATTGATATTCAACATGCCAGTAAAGTTGTTGACTTATCGAGTATCGAGGCAGACGAGAAGCCGATAAAACGGCTTTCGTTTATACAAGAATAGTAAGGTGAATCCGTATATCGAGCAGCCTCCCGGAATGAATGAGGTGCTTCCTGTAGGCTCTGCTTTAGAACTTTGAGCATTAAGCGGGGCCTTACTTAAAGCCACTCTACTGATATTAATCCAAATCCAGGTCTATGCCGTATGGCTGCCCGACCCCGTTATTGAATGTTTGAATGAGGTTTCCATCAAGATCATATTCATTAATTATTTGACCGCTCATATCTGTTACATACATCCTGTTCCCAGCCACATTCAGCGCTATACCGCGCGGGAAGAGAAGTCCGGTTACAAGATTGGGCTCTATGCCTGAGCCATCAAGGTTGGCCCGCTTAACCCTTCCGCTGCCCGATTCCACCCAATACATCTTGCCGGCTGATGTGTCGAGGGCTATGTCATACGGCAAGCTGAGTCCTTCTAACAACGTATTTGCAGTGCCGGGTGTCATATTGGCCCAGTATATCCTGCCTTGACCAGAATCGGTCCAATACATCTTACCACCTGATATATCAAGAGCTATGCCGCGTGGGTAAACAAGACCGGTGGTTATCAGATATATGATGGTTTGATCATTCAGGTTGTATCTTTCGATTCTGTGATTTAGATAGTCCGTATAATACACATTACTGGATGCCATATCCAACGCTATGCCAAATGGGCCATTTAGTCCTCCCACCAGGTCTTCAGGGTTTGACCCGTCGAGGTTAGCTCGCTGTATCTTGTTTGTGCCATCGTCAGTCCAATACATCTTGCCTGAAGCCGTATCAAGCGCAACATCATAAACAGCTACCAGTCCGCCTACCGGAGTGTCGAGATTTCCACCGTTGATATCTGTTCGCTGGATACAGTGATTTCCATAATCAGCCCAGTAAATCCTGTGTTTTATTATAGATCCTGTAATTGTAAATGTATATGAACCTTCATCGGCGTCAGTATTAGGAATGGTTATTGTCGCTGAATGGTTGTCCCCTGGCTGCCCAGTAGGATTATAGGTAATAGTAAAACTCGAATTATTACCTTCGAAAATAGGAGAAACAAGCTGTGACTCATCTATTGAAAACATTTCTGGATTCGCGCCGCCTTTTTGCACCATATTAGGAGCACCTGTCAAATTCAGTTGAGTGTTAGGAGTACCAATATTGTAAATGGTAAATACAACTTCAACTGGACTGCCTACATTAGTTTCACCAAAATCGTATATAGGGTTCTCATCAATAACTGTTGTTCCCTGCTGAACCTGGATTTCAGGTCCGGCTACAGCAGATGCAGTTCCAGTAATGGTAAATGTGTATGGATTTTCATCAGAATCGTTATTGTTTATAGTCAGAACCGCCGATCTGGATCCTGCGCTACCTTTAGGAGTGAATTCGATTGTAAAGGAAGAATTTGTTCCTGAAGCAATTGTGGAGTAGGGTGGAGTTCCGACATTAAATTCGTCAGGATCAGCCGTGTCGATAGATATGATGGGACTGCCGTTCAGTTTCAAATCGCCACTACCCTTGTTCTCTATGGTAAAGGTGCCTATTCTTGGATCATTCGGCGTATCTACAACTGCGCTTCCAATATCGACCTCGCCACCTGAAGGAATATCAATTACGCCCTTCTTTATGGAAATCTCCGGATCTCCTGCGCCGAATGCTGACACCTCATCTTTAACGGTTCCTAAAAGGGGATTCTCACACCCCATAGTTGCCACTACTAAAAGTAATGCGGCCCCAAATATTGTTAAAATAAAAGACTTTACTCTTCTGTCCATACAACTACCCCCTCCACCCGGGATACTTCAGCAGCGCGCACGCCTGCTTCGCCCTTTAAATCGAGATATGCAAACCTCTCTGCAAGATCCGGGTCAGACTTCTTCAGCTTACTGTAAGTCCGTCTGGCATAACCGTAGTTCTCAAGCTTATGATGCACCCGCGCTATGGGCAGCAGTACCTGTGCATTATCGGGCTCCTGACTGTACGCTCTCTCATAGTAGTCCAGCGCGGTTTCCCAATCCTCGTTTAAATAATATATGTTGCCCAGGTTTACTAAAGCCGGAACAAATTCCTTTCTGTCCACGATTATCTTAAATTCCGCTTCCGCTTTATCCACAACTCCGTACCGGGCATAGAGAACCCCGAGCTTGTTCAAGAGCTCCGGGCTTCCCCCTGTCCTTTTTATCTCCGCCTTTAGCTTCACTACCCGGGGATACATCTCCCTCTCAATAAAGCGTATAACTTCCTGTAAATATGTCTTTACTATGAGATCCGTAGCGGGAAGATCGACCTCTGACCCGCCTCCAGGCAGACCAACCGGCTCATAGAGCTCCCAGGCTGCATGCATCGGACAGAATCCGGCCTGATTTCCCGGCTCATGCTCTCTCCACTCCCTGGCGCCTATCTGCCAGGCCTTTAAAAATCCTCCATCTCTCTCTGTGATTTCTACGGGAATCCAGACCTTTCCTTCTTTAAAGATCAATTCATCCGGACTATGAAATGTTCTTCTAGCCTCCCTGGGTGACATATCCAGCGAAAAGGCTATGAATATATGTCCGGGCACAGTAATAAAGGCCGTCTCAATGCCTATGGACTCTAAAAGAGCGCTGTACAGTATGGAAAGATCATCACAGTCCCCTGCCCTGTAGTCCAGAGTCTGCCTGGGAAACTGAAGAAAATCCACCTTGCTCTTATTCTTAGAAAGCTCGGTATAGGGCGTTCTCGGATCCACAACATAAGTTATGCCGTACAGGGAAAGCGTTTCATGGATCGCAATGGCCTGAAGCAGGTTATTATCCAACACCCTGCTCGCTTTGTCCCGTACCATGCCGGCTACATTCTTGGCAAAGCTTAGAATCATTGGATCCTTAGCCGTTACAAATGCAGAGGCTTTTCTGTCATCATCCCAATTCATGGCATTACGGTCATATAAGCGAATGGTTTCTGTCCTTGTATCCCTGTACCATTCACCTCTCATTTTATATTCAAGAGTAATCTCTACAGGAACCTTGGTCCCTTCCGTTATATCCAGCACCCTCTCTGCAAAAAGGGCGTTCAGCTCGATCCGGTTAGTCTCCCCTCCTCCCATTTCTTCCATGGAAAGGCATTCCTTTGGGGTATCCATATATTGCTTTATAAACAAACTCAATGTGAGATCCGTTATGGGTTCTGTCTCCTGGTTATGCAGAAGAATCGCCCCAATCGGGTGATCATCATAGTATTTATGAAAAACAGGAAAGACCTGTTCAAACTCTATTTCGCTTATTCTGATTCCCTCTCCCGGATCCGGAACCTTTGCATCCCTTAAGAAGCCGGGTCTTAAAGGCAATCCACTCTGTATTTTAAGACTTCGTTTTTCTCTGCCTGTAAAATAGTAGGAAGTGCCTAATAAGACTCTGACTCCATTAAAAAGCCCGAGGTAGCTTTTATAAGAGGCTCCAAGTCCTAAACTGATCGATGGCGTGAGCAAATAGGAAACACCAAGTCCCCCGGATATGAAAGGACATCCACCGCTTGTAGTATCTGAAGTTGTAACTTCGTCCGACTTATTAAAGAAGCCATAGTAATAACCCCCGGAAACAGAGGCTTTAAGGCTTAAGCGGGGAGAGAGATCATAGTAGATTCCGCCTCCCACACCACCTGCAAGTATGGAAAGAGATTTTTCAGCCTGAATGGGAGCAAGGTTGTAATCCATACCGCCTGAAATGAAAAACATGGGCTGGTTTGAAAAAGCATATTCTCCTGAAAGCCCTAAAGAACCGCCTAACTTAAAATAATCGGCGCTCTCCCCCAGGGGAATATCAAGACCCGGAGTCAGATGAAGAGAAATGAAAGAGGAACTGTCGCGTTTTGGCTTGTTTTCCTGGCTGTAAGTTATAAATGAGCTTATCAAAAAAACTGCGACAAATAAAAAGATATATTTAACTTTCATAACTTCCCTCAATCACGACTTTTTCATTAGTCCCCTGGCTGATAAATTCTTCAGGTAAAAACTATTCTATTGACTATTGCTATGTAACAGATTGTATCCCTCTTTGCATAAAAAATCAACGAGAAGTTGTTTTTATCTATAATACACAAATCATAATCAGAAACCCTCTTGAAGGGGATTCTTCCATCGCAAAGAGCGAAAACGACTGAAATCATTATCCGTGGAATAAAGGCAGGCTGCGTGCTCGATCGCAAGGGTTGCCAGATGTGCATCGGAGGTCAAATTGCCGGCAGTTCCGAGTTGTGAGAGAAGTTCCTTAAAAAGCTGCCAGTGTTGATTTGAAGGCTGTATGATCTGGACTATAGGTTGTCGGAGCCAGCCATCGATGACATTAAAAGCAGTTTCAGGAGACATTGGATGAGGCATGATAGAACCGTGCGTGATGATTCTGAGGAACCCCAAGATTACTATCCAGGTAAGGCCCACAGGTTCGCTTCCGGATAGGCTATGCTCAAGCCACGCCCTGGCCTTCTCGTGGTAGGGAGTATCCTTGTTTATCGCGTAGATGAGGAGATTGATGTCAGGAACTCTCACATCTATTTCCTTAAAAGAAGTTTTCTTGCTATCTCCTCAGACTCTAGATGTTCCGCTAAATCCAAGGCATGATCAAGGTTGTAGGAAGATGGATTTCCCAGGGAGAAAACAGGGCACTTATACTTCTTAGCTTGCCTGGCTTCGGTTTCTACCTTTAAGCCGCAACGAATAGTGTTGTTGATAACTTCTTTAAGGCGTAAATTACTCCGGTACGCCCGCTTGCGCAATTCCTGCATCAAGTCATCATCTATTGTGATTGTTGTTCTCATATCAGCATCATAACAAGCAATGTTTTAGATGTCAAGATGTTAGTACATATTTAGAAGCGTTGCAATGCATGAATTTCCAGAATACGACAAATGGCCCGATGACTCATAGGGAGACCAATCAGCTCGGTCATAATCTCTGATTAAAGCCTAAACAGGAATGGCTTTTCATAATCCTGTAAAACTAGTAAATTGTATCAGCCTTGAGCGGAGTTGAGGTTAAATACTGTTTGTGATAAAAATATTTAATAAGGAGTCATTATGAAAAGCTTATTTATTCTATCTTTATGTCTAAGCATCGTCCTTTTTTCCTGCTCAAAGATCAAAGAGGCGAGTGACACTATCAAGACGGGAGTTAAAGCAGCGCAGTCTACAAAGGATATTGTGGCTGAAACATCTGAGCAAATGATGAAAGGAGATGAAGTTGAAATCAGTGAGGAACGCCTTAGAAAATACTATACGGCCGTGAAAACGCTGAATCAGAACCATCCTGATATGGATTTTGAAAATGCATTAGGAGTCGCTATTCAATCAGGTCTTGGGAAATCAGATATTAAGAGAATCATTGAAAAAGAAACTAATCTTTCTTACGATGAATATAATGAAATTTCTGCAGCTATTATGACAATAGCGGTGTTAGGAGTGGGAGTAGAAATGGTTCAAATTACCTGCGACATGGCGAAACAAGGCATAGAAACTATGGAAAATATGGATGTATCGGACTTTTCAGATGAGGATAAAAAGAAGCTGGAGGAAGAAATAGAGAAACAAAAAGCTGCCCTTACAGAGGCAGAAAAGGAACTGCAGTCAGAAGAATATTTAAAAAAGAAAGAGAAGGTTGAAATACTAAAGAAGATTCGGGAAGAAATGGGATTTTAGATGATAATTGTCCTTGACCTGGGCTCTTTCTTTTTATAGCATTAAGTTAGTGCAGGAGGATTACTTTGCCCATTAAAGATGAAGAAATACTGGAGCTAATCGATAAGATAAAAGATCATTACCACAACAACATCAATAATAGATTCATAAGAAAAGCGCTCATACACCTCAAGCTTCCTCGAGAAGACTGGGAAGCCTTAGAAAGGTTTACTGAAAAAACCGATTATTATAAAATTCAAGGATACCGCTACAAAGAGCTCTACGAACAGATCCATGGGGCCGCCTCTTTTGTCGCACATGCCAAAACGGATGTCCTCCCACAAATAAAGACCCTTTTATCCGGAGGCGCCGAGACAATATTATCACGGCAGAGAGGTGGTACAGACAGCGACCGTATACTTAGAAGCATGGCTATTAATAATTTTTCAGCCAATTTAGGTATTTTTGCCGATATGTTGAACGAGCTCTATATAAAGATCGTCCATATGGATAAGGAAGATCATAAAGGCTCCAAACCGATTTATGAACGCATGCCTGAGCTCAGAGAGATCGGCCAGTTACTTGTTTAAAGGTGCAGGTAAATTCACTCAGTAATCTGTTTGACCAGTTCCGGTACAACCTCAAATAGATTACCAACAATACCGTAATGAGCAACATCGAATATGGGTGCATTGGCATCGGAATTAATGGCAACAATAATGTCTGAGGACTTCATTCCGGCTAAGTGCTGGATGGCCCCGGAGATTCCGCAGGCTATATAGATGGTGGGATTTACAGTTTTTCCGGTTTGGCCGACCTGATGAGAATAGGGGATCCAGCCGGCATCCACCGCAGCTCTGGAGGCCCCGACCGCCCCGCCAATGGCCTTGGACAGTTTCTCTATTAAGTCGAAATTCTTAGGATCCTTTAATCCCCTGCCCCCTGATACAATAAAATCTGCTTCAGCCAGATTTACCGTCTCTGTCTGTTCTTCCACAAACTCAAGCACTTCTATTTTTGAATGAGGAATAGGAATATCGTGAAGCTCCACAATCTTTCCATTATGGCCGGCGCCGACCTTCTCGGCTGCTTTCATGACCTTATGCCTTACCGTAGCCATCTGGGGGCGATGATTCTGACAGAGGATCGTTGCCATGATGTTCCCGCCGAAGGCGGGTCTGGTCTGCTTTAAAAACTTGCTCTCCGTGTCAATAGTAAGCTCGGTGCAGTCTGCCGTTAAACCTGATAGTATCTTTGCCGCTACCCTGGGAAGGAGGGATCTCCCGATAATGGTCCCGCCTCCCAGAAAAATCTCCGGCTTCTTCTCCATGAGAATCCTTGCTACAAGATCAGCCTGTATATCTTCGGCAAAATCTACAATCTCAAGCGAATCTATCATCCAGACCTCGTCAACACCGTAGGATATCAGCTCCTCAGCGAGGGGTTTCACTCCGCTTCCGAGTAAAATTGCGCTGATAGTTTTATCCAGGTCCTTTTTAAGCTCTCTAGCCGCTCCGATAACCTCAGGTACCACGGAAGACAGCTTATTTTTCCTATGCTCAGCATAAACGCATATTCCGGAATATGCAGATACGTCCTGGCCCTTAAAAGATCTGCGGTAGATCTCAATGGCATCGAACTTACAGACATCAACACATGCCCCGCAAATGGTGCATCTCTCATTGATATAGACTTTTTTATCGACCAAATCCAGGGCATCATACGCACAGACCTTAAGGCAGAGCCCGCAGCCTGAGCATTTATCAAGCAGTATCTTAATTGTTTCCATCTTCACTACCCTTCTTACCGGCCGTAATACCCGCCTTTTTCAGCTCTTCTAACAGAGAGGCCACTGCCTCACGGGTATCACCCTGGAAGATTTTGCCTCCCGATGGCTTGGGCGGTGTAAAGATCTTCTTTACAAAAGTAGGCGATCCGACAAGCCCAATCCGTTCAGAATCTATTTCTAAGTCCTCTTCAACCCAGGTTACGATCTCCTTCTTCTTGGCTGCAAGCTTCCCCCTGAGCGAAGGCAGCCTCGGTTCATTGATCTCCTTAACCACTGTGAGCAGAACGGGCAGTTTAATTTTTAGCCGGACATATCCGTCCTCCAGGAGTCTTTCTACGATTATTGTCCCGTCCTCATCTATCTGTTCGATTTTCCTGATATCCGTGACATGGGTTATGCCCAGGTTCTCAGCCACACCGGGTCCGACCTGCCCGGTATCGCCGTCTATGGCCTGCCTTCCCATCAGAATAATATCCGCTCCGCCCAGCTTTCTGATGCCCGCTGCCAGGGTATAGGCGGTGGCCAGGGTATCGGCCCCGGCAAAGGCCCGGTCGGACAACAGGCAGGCATCGTCAATACCCAGGCTGATGGCCTCTCTTAAGGACTCCTCAACCTGCGGAGGCCCCATGGATAGAGCTGTAACCGTGCCTCCATGTTTCTCCTTCAGTCTGATCCCCTCCTCTAAGGCATACATATCGAAGGGGTTGATAATGGATTCCACACCCGTGCGTATCAGGGTGTTGGTTTCCGGGTTTATCTTAATATTGGTTGTATCCGGTACCTGCTTTATACAAACCACGATATTCAATGCTCTACCCCTTCTTCCTCAGTTCTTCCCGGATGAGCTGCAGGGCTATTACCTCCCGCTGGATCTGGTTGGTTCCCTCATAGATCTGGGTAATCTTTGCATCTCTCATCATTTTTTCAACCGGATACTCCTTCATGTAGCCGTAGCCTCCGAAAACCTGCACGGCATCCGTAGTCACTTTCATGGCCACATCCGAAGCGAAAACCTTGGCCATGCAGGAGATTTTGGCAATATTTTTAGCACCTGAATCTATAATTCTAGCCGCCTGATATGTAAGAGCCCGGGCCGCCTCTACCTGGGTGGCCATGTCCGCCAGCATGAACTGGATGCCCTGAAAAGAGGAAATAGGCTTACCGAATTGATGCCGCTCATGCGCATAAGCCACGGCCTTATCAAGTGCCCCCTGGGCAATACCCACGGCCTGGGATGCAACACCAGGGCGAGATTGATCAAAGGTCTTCATTGCTATGAGAAAACCTGCCCCTTCCCGGCCCAGGAGGTTTTCTTTAGGCACCTTAGCGTCCTGGAAAATAAGCTCTGTGGTAGCCGAGGCGCGAATTCCCATCTTGTTTTCCTTTTTCCCGAAGTCAAAACCCTGGGTTCCCTTTTCTACAAGAATTGCTGAAGTGCCTCTAACACCTCGATTGGGGTCCGTAAGTACAATTACAGTATAGATAGAGGCCTCTCCTCCATTGGTGATCCACTGTTTGGTTCCATTCAGCACGTAGTGGTCATTTTCAAGTGTGGCCCGGGTCTTTATAGCGGCTGCATCGCTTCCCGCATCGGGTTCGGTAAGTGCAAAGGCAGCCAGTATCTCCCCGGCAGCAAGCTTCGGCAGGTACTTTTTCTTATGCTCTTCTGAACCAAAGAGCATAATCGGAATCGTGCCCAGGGCTGAGCCTGCATAGGATAGGGCAATACCGCCGCAAGCCTTGGAGAGCTCTTCAACTACCAGGCACATCTCCAATACACCGCCGCCCATGCCTTCATACTCTTCAGGAATAAAGACTCTGAACAGGTCCGACTTAGCCAGGATTTCCACAATATCATTGGGAAAAATTTCATTCTCATCATACTCAGCCGCAATCGGCTCCACTTTTTCCCTGGCGATTTTAGCTGCCAGATCTTTAATCATTTCCTGTTCTTCAGTTAAAAAGTAATTCAAGTTTATCCTCCCTAAATTTTTTATTTTCCATGTTGTCTAACCAGGCTGTCAATCAAAATTAAGCCTATATAATAGATAAAGAAGAATTTTATTGCAAGACACTTAAGGAGCTTACAAGCTCACGAGATCGCTGTATTGCTGAATCTAACTTAGAGCTTCCCAAGACTCAGATCGCCGTAAATCTTATACACCCTTCCGTCCCTGACTACTTTAAGCTTTTTACCCGGGAAATGCCCGGGAAGCTCCTTGCGTAAAATCTGTGCAACCTCCTCCTCGATTTGTTCACGGATTTGCCTGGGCACTTTAGATAGTGTGGCGAAACGTACCTCAACAACATATCCCGGACCGTACTCAGAGCCGAAACCGGCAGAGAAGCTTGAGCCTACATTAAAAAGACCGTCATGTTCCTTGCTAGATGTCGCTCCCCTGTGTGGCCGGACGGGGTGAAGACGGTAAAGGTGTCCGTACTTCTCCTCCAGATAGTCATCAATACGATTAAATATTTCCTTTAGCCTGCCTTCCCATTTTTCCAAACGAGCGCTTCTCATCTTATCTCTATTCCTCAATTGTGATTCATCATAAGCCATATTAAATACTTGCTCAATCTGCCCGTGCTCTAAAAGAGTGATCAAAATATTTTAAAATTTTTGGAACCTTAACTCTATATATAACGACTAATGTGTAAAACAACAGGAGGAGATAATATGCTATTACCTTTAAAATCTTGCGCGTTCAGCACAAGAAATAATCAATTCCGGCGACCGAAGGAAGTTCGGCTTTGCAAGCGCCCAAATATATTGTGGTGGACTTTTGCTTTTAGAACTTCGGTTGCGGCTGTAAGCTGCGCTGGAAAAAGAGCTATTTTGGTCTTAATCTTTTCCTTAATCATTGCAGGCACAGTTACTGCTTTTGAAGAAAAGGAAAGGGCTTTCTTAAAAGAGATGGGATTAACAGATCAGGAGATCACCGAGCTTATCGAAATTAATGATAATACACAAAAAACCGTTCAACAGGCCCAGGCTGAGATTAATATACTTCGTGCACAGTTGGAGAAGCATCTGATTTCAGACCAGCCTAATATTAAAACAGCAGAAAAATTACTGCGATCCGCAATGGAATGGGAATTAAAGATCAGATTAGCCCATATAAAGAGAGAACTTGATACAAGGAGACTTCTGGGCGATAAAAAGTGGGCTGAATTAACGCGTGCTATCAAGGTAAGAGCCGCACGCAGACGGCAGCAGGCCTTGTCAAAAGAGCCTCCAAGAGAGAAAATGGGGAGGCCGGGAAATTAAGCCGGCCTCCCAGGAGGGGGAAAAAGGAGCGCCTTAAGAAATTGGAGGATCTTGTTGGAGCACCCGGAACACCATGGGGCGGACGATGAAATACTGATTAGAAGATTCGTGGAATCTGAAGACAGGTATGCTTTTAGGGCACTTATTGAAAGACATATCGGCAGTATAAGAAAGATCTTATACTTACTGTTTAAGGGCTGCATAGAAGATATTGAAGATGCTGAACAGGAAATTCTTCTTTCCCTCTATCTTGAGCTCAAGAACTTCAGGTTTCAGTCCTCGTTTAAAACCTATCTCTACAGGCTCTGCCGAAACCGTGCTATAGATATACTGAGAAAACAAAACAGGGAAAGAAATAAGAGGAAGCGGATCAGTATGAAAGCTTCATCCATCGAACCTGTAAAGCCTGAGGATAAGGTTCTGACTGAAGATTGCCGGGAAGGAATATCTAAGGCCCTGTTTAAACTGGGGGCGGATGAAAGGATGCTGATACTAATGAGGCACATTGATGGATTTTCCATTAGAAAAATATGCTCAATTTTAAAATCTCCCGAAGGCACTGTAAAATCCAGGCTCCATCGAAGCAGGGAAAAATTGGCGAAAGAGCTCCAAATGGAGG
Organism: Spirochaetales bacterium; assembly: GCA_030615505.1. Taxonomy (GTDB): domain Bacteria; phylum Spirochaetota; class Spirochaetia; order SZUA-6; family DRHE01; genus JAUWZD01. Next base: position 23,728 of record JAUWZD010000020.1, read on the forward strand.
GATTAAAACCTTGAACCATACTGAAAAAAGTCTCTGCTCAGAAATTAGGAAAAAACTTCATGAATCCTTTGATAGAAGCTGTGAACCTCAAGGTGAGGCAGCAGCACATCTTAAAACATGCTCTCACTGCAGAAGCTTCTGGGCTTTCCTAAAAGGATTAGGCCCCGCTTTGGAAGAGAAAATGGATAAGGAACTTAGGTGTTTCCCTCCTGCGGATTTTAACGCTTTATTCAGCGAAATAGAACGGCACAAGAGAAGAAGCAAAAAAAACACTATCTTAAGAATTGCTGCCGTTTTAGTATTAGGAATAGGCATAACCTTAGGTGTCAGGTTATATGATAATAGACAGACCCGGCTGCTTCTAAATGAAAGCTGTGAATATATTGTGCAGGAACTCTTCAACAAGCCTCTCCTTGAGGATGTTGAATACGCACAAATTGAAAATTTCGTAAGCTTAAGCGATTGGTTTACAGAAATAGCCGAAGGCAAAGAGCTTTACTGATAAAGGCTGTTTCTGCTTGACCTATTTCTCCTGAACACATAGAATTCCCTAATAGATGGAAGAAAGGTCTGTATTTGATCGACTCGTTAAGAGCTTAAGCTCCGATGATAGAGCGGAACTTCTGAATAAGATACAGAGATCTGTTACCCTATCCTATGAGCCACTAAATGAGGAGGTTGAGGAAACAGGAGGCTTCGATCCCTTTACGGAAATCAGCAGCCTGAACTCCTGGCAGCGGCTCCTGCTCTTTCTTAAATCAATCTTCACTAAAAAAGATAAGATTACCCTGATAGAAGAAACCTGCTTAAAACGGCTGGGAGCTCAGATAGAGAAGAGGAACAGGGGGCTTATAGATTATCGCAGATCCCTCTTTACTGAGAAGATGTTTTTTGAATTATCCCTCCTGAAAGATGGGCTGGCCCTGCTCAGGCGGCCTTTTACGCTTGCTTTGGGGGAAAAAAAGAGTGAATTTTTCGCTTTTCTTGCCAGTACTGAACTGGAATATTTACAGGAGAAATTGATAAATGAAACGGACCCCTTTACCATCTGGAAAAGTATCAGGGCATCGGATGAAGTAGATGTTCGAAACGAGATGCTCAACCGCTTTAATGATCTGCTTGATGCTGTACCCAAAGCGGATAAAAACAGGGTAGACCAGGATGCCCATACTCTCTTCTCTCTCCATGCTTTAAGCTCACACTCATTCGACACCATGCTATCAAGGTTTAAGCCGGAGCCTTCTTCCGGCTCAAAGGTATGTGAGTTCCGCAAATTGCGCAATGACTTGATATCCCTTGCTGAGCTTCTCAATGCCGCACAGTATACGCCATCTAATGATGCTCTTCAGTCCCTCTATCTTTTCAACTATCAGGACAGGCTTGATGGTGAGGATTTCAATATCGAAGACCAGCTAAAGAATGATCTGATGAGATTTGAAAGAATACTCACAGGGATTAGAGAGTTTAACCAGAGAGTCCACCTGATCCATATTATCAGATATATTACAGCCGACCTGGATTATTACACTGAAGAGATCGGAGGGGGAGAGGATTGGTTTCTTATATACAAGGATTTCTGGAGACACAGAATCGATAGAGCCTACACGGGTTTTGTTAAATACATAACTTACCAGAAACTGACTGAGGAAGCAGTAAATCTTCTTAACAGGAACAGCCTTCCTGAGCTTTCAGCTTATAAATCTGAACATTTCGGTAAAGATATAAAGGCGCTCCATTCCCTATCCATTTCATTTCTTAGGGGATTCATGCAAAGCTCTTTCAATACGATGTACCGGCCATTGAAGTTGATCTTTCTTAACGGAGAATTCTACAAAGATGATAACCGGGAAGATTTTACAGACACTTTTAATTTCTTAAGTAAAATCGATGAAAAGATAAATACCCTGGAGAATAGGCTTAATCCGAAAGGAGATCTTGACACTGCAATCCAGAACATCAGGAATGATATTATAAACTCACAGCTTAAAAGAAAAAAGATTAAGGATATTCTCACCAGGGCTGATAAAGATGCCCTCTCGATTATCAACGACTGCTGCGCACAAATGCTAAAATTAACACAGCTTTTAGGCGGCATTCTCCAGGGTGAGCCCGGAGCCCGGTTCGACACCTTATCAAACCTTGATACTATCGGTGGAGCGGAGAATAAGAGTCTTATTGCCTCCTGGGCGAAGGCTAAAGAAAAGATCGAGCAGGCTCAATCCTTGCTCATTAATATTAAAGATCTGGAACTGCAGGGTTAAGAATAGGAAGTACAGCTTACCTTATTTATCTCTGAGTGCTCGCTCCGCTTTCTCTTTTAAGACGTGATTGAACCAGGCATGCATAACAATACCGAAAGCAACAGATACATTAAGGGATCGTTTGGCTCCGGCCATTGGAATAGCGACCCTTCCTGCTTTTGATTCAGCTAGCTTTAGAGCTTCAGGGCTTAACCCCAGCTCCTCTGAGCCTATCAATACTATACCGCTCAAGGGAAAGTTAAACGCTTCGATCGGTGTTCCTCCAAGCTCTAAAGCAAAAACCCCCTCTGCCTCCGCTAAAGACTGAAGCTCCTCAAACTGCCAGGGTACTGCAGATTCTGCGCCCCTGGAGGTCTTGAGGGCCCTGGGATGCAGAGGCGAAGGCGTGGCCGCTGAGAGGAATATCCGCTCCACTCCAAATGCCTCGGCAGCCCTAAAAATCGCCCCTACATTATAAGGTGAACGGATCTCCTCTAAGTAAACCCCGAACGGAAATACGGTGCGCACCTGAGGGTCTATCTCATCCGTACCTGGGATCAGAAGATCCCATTCCGCCGGTTCTGCATTTAAAACCTTTAAAAAGAGGTGCCGGAGCCTGTTCAGCGTTCTTTGCAGTGAGGGAGTTTCACTCCTATGATCAAATTCCAGGTAGAGGCTTTCAAAATAATCTCTATCCCGGCTGCTCAGTCTGGGCTCCCGGCGGATCAGGTTAATAACAGAGCACAGATAATCACGATCCGGAATCTGTCCCCTGTTTATTTCCTGCTCTGCGCTTTGAAGAGTAAGTACAATTTTTCTGAGCCGCGTTTTATAGGGCAGGCTTTCAAGCTTTTTGATTGAAATCATAAATCACAGCAATTTAGAACTAAAAGCTGTACTCTATAAAGCATCCCCATCTGCCCCTATAGGAAAGCTCACCCAGGTCACCGCCGCGGGCATGCCCCTGTCTGTATCCCCTATAGAAAAAACCCCAGGTAAAGGGATTAGGAACTCTCAAGGCTATTGCTGCTTTCCAGCTAAAGAGATAAGCAAGATGATCAGTAAGCTGATCAGTATCGGTTAGAGGCAGTAAAGGATAGCATCCCGTTGAAATTGCTGCCTCTACCAGTAGAATATCTGCTGCCCTGAGCAGCCACTCCACGCTCATATTCATATGATAGGGTGCAATTATTTCATCCCAGACTAAGGGAATCCTGTATTTGAAAGACAAAAGCCAGTCCACCCGATTCCTCTCCTTATTCACCCTGCCCAAAAAGAATTTAAGGCTCTTTTCCTTCAATTCTCTGCTTTTCTCATCATTTACCTTTTTAATCCATTCCCAGCCGAAGCCTGCCCCCAGGAGGGTTTTGCGGAAAAACCCAATGCCTATCTCGGATCTCAATGACGCGTTATGTCCCCCATCCAGATCTATCTCATCATGTTCCAACAGTCCCCTTATCCAGAAGCCCATATCAAAGGCACCTTCAGCCCTGATCCACCAGTTAGATTCATTACCCCGGGCAATCCCCGACTCACCGTCCCACTCAAAGGGCAGTGTATAATGGAAGGTGAGTGCTTGGGCAGGTTTGTGCAGAAAGATATAGGAAGCCGTTTCTTTAATCTTTCTGCGGCGCTCCGCCTTTCTCCTGGCTTTTTCCTGTCTTTTTAGCCGGGGCTCAGCGATCTCAAGCTCAACTTCTTCCTTCATTTTCTCAAGTTTAATGCCCAGAGTTTCAATGTCTGTCAGCGCTATATCTATCCTATCCTTTAAAAGGATCTTTTCCTCCGGCACTCTGGATTGAAGAAATAAAAGCCTCATCTTTATGGTTCCTTCCTTTTCCAGGGAACCGTTTAACTCAATCAGAATTGTATTTAATTGTGTTTTTGGCAGATCGTAGAAGGGCTCTATTTCAGAATTGCTTTCAACCGTTTCTTCAAGCTTCTTAAATTCCTCAATGATCAAATCGAAGCTCTCATCGAGCTCAGCCAGGACCCTGTCTTTCTCACTTTCTTTGGCTAAAGCCTCAAGCCTCACCAGACCTGAGGAAACCCTGAGTTCCAGGGCTCCTGCCAGGCTTAGAACAGTTGAGAGAGTGGTGCCCTTAGTAGATTTAACAGAAACATCACCCAAAAATCTAAGCAGCTCTCCTACTTCCCTTAAACGAACCCTTGCCTGACCATATAAGATAAAGGCTTCTGACATTCTCAGATTTGCTTCTGAGTTTTCAGCCTCCTTCAGTAATTGCTCGGCTTCATCTATCTTCTCTTCAGCTCCGTTTAAGAGATTTTCAGCCTCCATCCGGTAGGAATCCTCAGTCAATATCATGGCATTTTGATCCACAAATACCTTTACCTCGGCCATATACAGTCCGTCTTCTCTTGCTACTTTAGATTCTTCAACGGATATGTACTCCGGCCAGGATGATATAAACAGATCACGGAAAAGCTTATCTTTACCTGTTTTATTGAAAATACTGTTAAGAGCATCAGCCTTGGCCAGCCTTAAAGCTTCTTTTTTATCCGTGTTAGCGGCTCTCCCTACACAACGGTAGCCTGAAATATCACGAGTGATAAGCTCACTGTCCTTTTCAGATTCCTGCGCCGGAATTAATGCCGGAATCAGGAGGATCAAAACCGTTAATCTTAATATATTCAGCAACTCATATTCTCCCTGCGGTTCCTTTTTAGAACTTCGCTCTATTAGATAATCATATACAAGTTTATTATTCTTTGCAAAAGTATAATCTTCTGTCAATAGAAATCAATACTATAAAGATATTATTTAATATTTATAATTAATGATGAGTTGTAAATTAAAAATATTAATATTTTATTAAAAATAATTAAATTATTTGTTGACTTCTCTCCTGAAATTTATTATCTTCCATTTAATCTGCTGACTGAACAGTCAGTCATTTAAGTAAATCAGGTACAAAGATGGTGGATAAACAGGAACACATTATCAGAGCAGCTTTAAAGGTATTCTCACAGAAAGGTTACGGCCCAGTAGCATTGGAAGAAATCGCCCGGGAGGCGAACATGGCCAAGGGCACCATATACCTCTACTTTCATGATAAGGATGACCTTGTTAATAAGGCCATTCTGTTCGTCCTGGATACACTAGAAAATTCCCTGCGAAAGAATATAAATAATTCCATGTCTCCCTTAGATATATTGGAAAAGATTGTCTTCAATCAGCTCAGTATATTTCTGAAAAATCCGGATTTCTTCGGCCTCTTTTTTATACTTTCACACCCTGATCTTGTAAGCAACAGAGAGAAGCTGTTCAATATCCTGCTGGAGAGAAAAACAAGTCTTTTGAACTTTGAAATGGATGTAATTGAGCATGCTCAAGAATTAGGGCTTGTTAAAAGGGAACTGGAGGCAAGTGAGATTGCTCATCTCTTTGACGGAATGGTGTCAAGCGCGATACACAGGCTGAAATTTACGGGTTCCACTGAAGATTTTGATATTAATAAAACGGTAAATTCCTTAATGAAAGTATTACTGGAAGGGATTTCCACGACTGAGCACAGAAAGCCTGAGTAAAACAGCGTATATACGCATATCGGAGGAAGCATAAGAATGCAAGGTAAAAGGTCAATATTTATATCCAGGCTCACGATCCTGGGGCTCATTATTCTTTTAGGATCGGCTCCTACTGTCCATGCCGATAGTATAAAGCTTACTTTAGAAGAAGCGATCGGCCTGGGTTTAGCCAACAGTACTATGATCAAATCCAAGACTCTGTCCGTTCTGAAAGCACGGGCTGAGTTGCAGGCTGCCCGCTCCGGCTATTTCCCCGATCTCTCAGCAGGCGCAGCCTATACTCATCTCTTTGAGAATGACCCTTCAGCTTCAGGTTACATGAAGGGAAGCGATCCCGTCTCCTTCTCCCTCGATGTAAGCCAGACAGTCTTCACTTTCGGGAAAATCAAAAACAGCGTTCATATGGCCAGGGAGGGCTTGAAATCCGCAGAACTTAATCTAATGGAAGAAAAGCGGGATTTGATCATTCAGATTAAAAGAGCATTCTACGGATATATCCTGGCAGAGGAGGTGGTAAAGATTAATGAGGCTACCCTGGCAAGCAGGAAGGATGCCCTTGATGTTGCTCAAAAAAAATATAAGGCTGGTATCAGTTCCGACTTTGAGGTGCTTCAGAAAGAAGCGGATGTTGAAGCCTTTAAGCCCTCAGTTATCTCCTCGCAGAATCAGGTAAAAATAGCCCTGCTCACGGTCAAGGATCTTCTTGGTATTGAGGGGGATGATGATACAGAAATAGAATTGATCGGTACTTTAGAGACTGAATACTTCGATTTTCAGAAAGAGGAGCTGGTTCGGACAGCACTGGCCAACAAATACGATATTAAAAACCTGCAGCATACGCGGCGCCTATTGGAAATTCAAAAAAAGCTTAACCGGGCAGCACGTCTTCCTAATGTTGCCGCTTTCTTAGGCTACAGCCTGGACAGTGGATTTGATCGCGCCACAGGAAAGAGCAAATATTCAGGCGAAGATGCCTGGGACGGTAAATTGGCCGGTGGAGTTACCGTTCAGATTCCCGTATCATCCTTTTTCCCCTGGAGCGAAGAGAGTGCAAACATAAAAAAAAGCGCTTTAGATATTGAAGATTTAAACCTAAGCTACGATTCTTTAGTCAGCAGCACAAAAACCCGGATTGAAAGCATCCTCTTAACACTTGAAGAAGAAAAGCTGAAAATAGCCTCAGGAGAAAAGGGCTTAGAGCTGTCAAAACGCCTCTATAATTCCGCTACTGAGCAGTATGCCCGGGGGCTGATATCCAGTATTGAACTTAAGGATGCAGAGCTCGGTTTAAACAGTGCACAACTGACATACATCGAGGCGGTTTTTAATCATAAAATGGCTCTTATCGATTTAATGGATGCCATTGGTGTTGATCATTTTTAAGTAAGGAGAGTTCCATGAAAAAGGGTATTAAAAGGTTAATTATTATAGTTCTTATACTGGCTGTGGTAGCCATTTTAGGCAGCATCGCCTATATCAGAATAGGGCAGAGGCAGGGGAGAAATAACTCTGCCGAAGTTCTAGATCTGTCCACGCCGGTAGTCGTAACCAAGGTGAAATCAGGTGATATCACTGAATCATTACTGGTTAACGGAAGCGTTCAGGCCGTTAAGGAAGTAAGCATCTTTTCCTCAGTGCCTGGAAAAGTGAAAAATATTCTCGTTTCCGAGGGGATGCGGGTCAAAAAGGAACAGATCTTAGGTTATGTGGAGCGCGATGAAGCGGGCTTAAAGTTTGCCGATGCAGGAATAGAATCCACCATACATGGCATTGTGAAAGAAGTGCAAACTGAGGTGGGAGCGAGCATCTCCCCAAGCATGCCCCTCTTTCACATTGTGGACATGGACTCTGTAGAGGTGGTGGTCCACATCCCGGAAAAGGATATATCCCGAATAAAGACCGGTTTAAAAGCGGAAATCAGTGTTCTGTCCTATCCGGGGAAAATATTCTTAGGCATTATCCATAAATTAAGTCCTGTGCTTGACCCGGCTTCACGCACCAGGGAGGCCAAGATACTTGTTCCCAACAGGGATCATACACTAAAACCCGGAATGTTCGGCAGCACGGAAATCATCATTCGCAGTCTTACGAATGCCCTGTTAGTCCCTTATTCAGCTTTCATCGATCGTGATGAGAAAAAGGTCATCTACATAGTTAATAATGGAAAGGCAAAAGAGGTGATCCCTGAAATCGATATTGTTAAAGGCGAAAAAGCCGCTGTTACATCAGGAGTTGTCATAGGCGATAGGGTGATTGTGGTTGGCCAGCATAATATCAAGGGAGGAGATATGGTTACTATTGTGGAGGAAATCGAATGAAAATTACAGATATAGCTGTAAACCGTCCCGTAACTACCATTGTCCTTTACCTGGCAATGATCGTTTTAGGAGTCTTCTCCCTGGGTAAGCTCGCTATCGATCTCATTCCGGATATCTCTTTTCCCGTTATTTCCATCTTCTCCAATTATCCCGGGGTCGCACCGGAGGAGGTGGAGGAAAACCTGACACGGGTAATTGAAAATGCAGCCGCTTCGGTTGCCAATGTTAAGAAGGTTACCTCTGTTTCCAGGGAGGGACAGTCTATTATTACTGTAGAGTTTGAATGGGGAACCAATATGAGCGAGGCGGCCGCTGATTTAAGAGAAAAGATTGACCTGGTACGGGATTTCCTTCCCGATGACGCATCCCAACCTTCGATATTCAAGTTCGACCCTTCCCAGATCCCCGTAATGGTGCTGACTATTGAAGGAGAGCGCGATTTGAAGAGCCTGAGGTATTTTTCTGAGCATGAAATAAAGACCCATCTGGAACAGGTTGACGGTGTTGCCAGTGTAATAATTTACGGAGGACTGGAACGGGAGATTCATGTCGACCTGGACCGGACAGCCCTGGCTTCATACGGGATATCCGTGGACCAGGTGGTAAATATCCTGAGGGCAGAGAATGTAAACCTGACAGGGGGATCCATGTCTGAAGGGTCTTTAGTCTATTCTCTTCGTACCACCGGTAAATTACAGAATCTTACGGAAATCAGAAGGCTCATCATTACAACTAAAAACAATATTCCTGTCTATTTAGAGAATATCGCTAATGTCTATGACGGCTACAGAGAGGAAGATATTGAGATGCGTGTGGGGAAAACACCTGCCATCATAGGCATAATCCAGAAACAGTCCGGCACAAATACTGTACAGGTAACCAAAAGAGTAAAGGAAAAGATAGACAGCCTCTCCCTCTCTCTTCCTGAGGATATACGTATTGTGGAAATCTACACCCCATCTGATTTCATTGAAAGATCTATTTCGAATGTTGGCCAGACAGCGATTATCGGCGGTTTGCTTGCAATTATTATCATTCTTTTCTTTTTAAGAAACCTTCCCATTACCCTGATCATTTCCGTATCCATTCCCCTCTCTGTTGTTATTACCTTCATCTCCATGTATTTCTTTGATCTTACCCTCAACATGATGTCATTAGGAGGCCTGGCTCTGGGAATCGGAATGCTCGTTGATAATTCGATCGTAGTTCTGGAAAATATCTTTCGCTACCGGGAAAACGGGGCTAAACCCCTGGAGGCTTCAAAGCTCGGTTCCCAGGAAATGGCCACCCCGATCATAGCTTCAACCCTGACAACAATAGCTGTATTCCTGCCGCTTGTTCTGTTCATTAAAGGTCTGGCAAGCGAGCTCTTTAAGGATCTGGCTTTTACCGTTACATTTTCCCTGCTCTCCTCCCTTTTAGTGGCCCTGACCGTCATACCAATGCTGTCCAGCAAAGTAAAGAAGGTTAAAATCCGGGAAAAAACGGATTCCTTAAGGAGCATCGAGAATGAGCTTCGCGCCAGGGGCCGGGTGCTTCGCTATCTGGACGGCAAATACAGTGGTATTCTGAACTGGGCCTTGAGGCACCGCTTCATTGTGCTTGCCCTTATTCTCATCATATTTGTAGCAAGCCTTTTTTTAGTTCCGGCTGTAGGTGTGGAGTTTATGCCTGAATCCGATGAGGGAATGCTCATGATCAATGCCGAAACGCCGCTAGGATCGAACCTGGATACAACCCGCCGTGTAATCACAATAATAGAAGATATTGTTGAAAAGAACGTACCGGAAAAAGAAAATGATTTTATCCAGATCGGAAGGCAGGGTGAGGACTATGGACGGGAGACGGAAAATGTCGGCTCAGTATGGCTGTTTCTCTCGGACAGGGAGGAACGGGACCGGGATGTTGATGAAATAATAAGTGAGTTGAGAAAGCAGACTAAAGACATACCCGGTACGACAATCCGCTTTTCCAAAGGCCATGGGGGCATGGGAGGCAGTTCCGGTTTAACCCTGTCCTTAAAGGGATACGATCTAAAGCGTGGAAAAGAACTGGCTGAAAAAATCAAAGCGATTATGGAAGATATTGAAATTGTAACGGATGTGCAAATATCCCGGCAGGAAGGCCTGCCCGAATACTTGGTTCTGGTAGACCGTGAACGGGCCGGACAGTACGGTTTAAGTGTTTCTAATGTAGGAACCACTATTAAAAGGGCAGTGGCAGGCGAATCGGTGGCAAACGTGATCCTGGATGGAGAAGAGGTGGGCATCCTTGTACGCTTACAGGAAAAGGATCGCCTTAATCCAGAGGATTTAAATCTAATCTATATTGACTCCCCCCTGGGAATACAGGTGCCACTGTCGAATCTGGTCAATACTGAAAAGAGTTACGGACCTGTGGAGATCGAGCGGGAGGCGCAGCAGAGGGTAATTTACATAAATGCCAGTGTCCAGGGGGATATGAAGAAGGCGGTAAGCCAGATCAAGGCCGGAGTCAGAAAGCTGACCATGCCCACAGGCTTTACCATAATCTACGGTGGCTCCTGGGAGGATTTTCAGGAAATTCTGCGGGATCTGATCATGGTAATGGCTTTAGCTATTCTTTTAGTCTACTTTATCATGGCAGCCCAGTTTGAATCCCTCTTCGATCCTTTCCTCATCATGTTTACCCTTCCCATGACCTTCATCGGTGTGGTGTGGATGCATCTGATCACAGGCACCACCTTCAATGCTGTTTCCGGCATCGGGTTGGTGATGCTTGCGGGTATTGTAGTGAACAATGGAATTATTTTAGTGGATTATATAAACCTTCTGCGCAAGCGGGGCTATGATCTTATAGAGGCAGTTAAGCTTGCCGGACGCACCCGTTTGAGGCCGATTTTAATGACCACCCTGACCACCATTTTAGGGCTTATTCCTCTGTCTATAGATATCGGCTCGGGCAGTGAGATGCGAACGCCCATGGCTCAGACCGTAATCGGGGGACTGCTTGTATCAACCCTGTTTACCCTTGTACTTATACCCGTTCTATACGCCGCATTTGAAAGCAGAAAAGAAAAAAGAAGACTGAAGAGGGCTGAAAGCTATGCATAAAATAATGGTATATATCATTCATGATCGCTCTATTGATGAAGAAGTCATGGATATTCTTTCCAATCTCGGAATTAAGAACTATACCAAGTGGCAGGACGTTGTGGGCAGCGGGGAAAACGGCCCCCATCTGGGCGACCATGTCTGGCCTGCCTTAAATAATATCACTATGGCTGTGATCGAAGATAATCTTAAAGAAGCTCTTTTAGACAAGATTAAGGGCCTGCAGGCTGATTTTCCCTTTGTCGGTCTAAGGGCCATCGTAGTACCCGTGCTGGATATGTTATAAGCGCTTGAAATTACGGGAAAAATCCATAAGGAGTAAAAGATGGCGGATGCTGTAAAATATCAAAATATTAAGCCTGAAGATCAGTGCAGGTACGACGGGGTTTCAATGGGAGAAGTCATGCTGCGCCTGGATCCCGGGGATGTTCCGATTGCTCGGGCAAGGGACAGCTTAAGGGTATTCCAGGGAGGGGGAGAAACTAATGTTTCCTGCGGCTTGGCCTATACCTTCGGATTACGCACAGCCGTATTAACCGCACTGGTAGACGATCCTATCGGAGAAAATATCCGCAATCAATTGAGAGAAGCGGGTGTGTATACATCTAAGATAATCTGGTGGAATACCAAAAATGACGGTTTTATACGATACAAATAATGATACCTGGCACGCAGCCCCTGTAGGGGAGAATATTTCCATCTGCGACCGCACAGGAGGGGGAGACTCCTTTGCCTCGGGAGTCCTTGCTGCACTTTTAAAGGGAAAGAATTTGGAGACTGCAGTCAACTGGGGAGCGGCCCACGGTATGCTCGTTCAGGAGGTACCTGGTGACATTACCATGGTTAACCAGGCGCAGATTGAAGCCGAAGTGAAGAGAGCTCTAGCCGGGGGAGGGGTTAAGGCTACCCGGTAAATAATTAATGTATAGTAGAAATTAGATATTCCTCTAGATTACAATATTTGATATCTTATAAACATGGATAAGCTTTATCTCGACACTTCAATACCAAGTGCATATTATGATACCTCAAAACCGATTCGCCAACTAATAACTCAAAAATGGTTTGAGAATGAGTCATCAAAATATTCGTTGTATATTTCAAATCTGGTGTTAGATGAAATCAGAGAGTTCGCGAATCAAGATAAAAAAGAAGCGATTGAAGACTTATTATTGTCAAAAAATGTAAATGTTGTAGACATATCTTCAGAAGCTAAGGATTTAGCTAATCTGTATATAAGCTTTGGTGCAATACCAGCAAAAGAGCCAGAAGATGCTTTGCATATTGCAATTGCAACGGTAAATAGTATTAACTATTTGGCTTCCTGGAATTTCAAACACATCGTAAGTGTAAATCCAATCAGAAAAATACATGAAATGAATGCAAAAAATAATTACCCGCTTATTGAAATTGGTTCTTTAGAAATATTCGGAGGATTCAAATATGGAAACCTATAAAAATGATTTCACTAAACAAGAAGATGAATCATTATGGGAGATTCATGAAATTAGACATCAGTTATCAAAAGAATATGACTCAATGACAATAGATGAAATTAACAAAAGAGCAAGTGATTATTGGAAAGAAATAAAAAAGAGAAAAGTGAAAAGAATTACAACATGAGTCCATCATATGAGCAACCTGGAAAGTACTACTCATGAATCAACTCCAGCTACCATCGCACTTCACTTTAGAGCACCTTATCTTCGAAGAATGGTTAACCAGGCGCAGATTGAAGCCGAAGTGAAGAGAGCTCTAGCCGGGGGAGGGGTTAAGGCTACCCGGTAAATGTGCGGGCCATACTTGAAGGACAGCGGTGCCTATCTGCTAATCATTCGAATTGAAAAGACACTTACAATTAAACCCGGCTCTTTAGGACACATCACTCTTAAGCCAGGCTTCTATATCTATGTGGGATCGGCAATTAAGAATATGGAAGCCCGAATCAAAAGGTATCATGGAAAACGTAAAAAGCCTTCCGATTCACAGCACAAGATTTATTGAATGTGAACTGGCTAAAGACATTGCTCAAATTTCCACAAGCTGTATTCCCAACTTCGGATCCTCAGATTGCTCCTGTCCTTCCCATCTCTATTACTTTCTCGCTGATCCAATGAAGAACGAGCGTCTTTTTTATATTTTAAAGCAGTACAATCACCGTGACTTCATGGAATATGGGATACATATTTACCCTCACGCATAGCCGCAAGACAGACCATTTTCCCGGCAAGTATAATTCCCTGTCCGCCGAATCCGGCGATAATAAAAATCTTTCCCAGTATATCGGTCGGCTCTCGGCATTTCCGGCTCGGAAGCCGAACTAAGAAGCATGTACATTGCCCGCCCTTTATAGTCTTTTTCCTATTGCAGGATGATTGCTCATATCTTTTCCCACTCCCGACTGAATTTTTTCTCATTTTCTTGATTTCCCGTCCATCCTGTGATATAAGTCTTACTATAAATTGAACAGAAAGCAATCATCGGCACCGAGAGACTCATAACAGATGATGATGCCCTACTGCGCATTGAAATAAGGCTTCCCCCCGAAGAGAAACCCTTTACCATTACCGGGCAAACCTGACCTTTGCCCCCTTAGCCGAGATACACTATAGAGGGGCTTTGTCGATATTAAAGAGTTCAGAGTGGAATAGTTTAGAGCGCTCACTCAAAAATTGTTTTTCAACCCATCTGCACAAAAATGGCGGTATCCACGGCTTAAGAATTCTGGAAAAATCAACCGCCATTTCTTCGTATGCCGGAACAGATGGCTGGGACTGCACAGCTCCAAAAACCTGTTATCACTGGAACATGCCTCAGGCACAGCCCGCTTTCTGATCCATCTATCCCGGGAATTGAAGCAGAGGGGGCTTTGCTTGCAAAAATACTTCTTTGCCGGCCGGAGAATGGTGGACAGCTGCAGAACATCGGCTCTGTTATCGATCTCTCTTCGCTGGAAGGCGTGGAAAAAGGATTGTGGTGCCTTGAGCTCTGCCAGCCCCCTGGCGGCTCTCTATAAAATAAGCGGTAAGGAGCGCTATAAAAAGGCTCTGAATACAATCAAAGAGAGCTTCTTCTATGAGTACCGCCTGCCCGATCTCCTCCCCACCTCCCGGGCAGGACGCGATCCCGATGTCAAGGACGCCCTTTTTCTTGCCAATGCGGTACTGGCTTTAGTGTACGCGGGATTAAAGCTCAATAAGCTCTTATCCGGAAAGAGTAACAACAACCTGTCTGAATTCCTGGCCGACTAGTTGATCGGCTTCACCTCGCAGAAACCACTGGGAACAGCCTACTTTCTGCTATAATAATTGCCTGGATTTTATTTACACCTCACTGCTTTTATTATATAATATCTTCTAAAATTGTATGAAAAGAATATATCCATATATGTCCCTGTTTTTGACTCTACTTCTTCTTTCCCTGCAAGGCTGTGTCAGTACCCCGGATACATCTGATTCCGCCATAGCCCTACGCCGTGCCGCTTATGACGGCGACAAGGATGAGGCAGCCAGGCTAATCGACAGCGGCGCCGATTTAGATGGTAAAAATGAAGACGGCATGACACCGCTGATGCTTGCCGCGTATAACGGTCAGGCTGAAACCACCCGGCTGCTGATCCAGGCCGGAGCTGATATGGAAGCGAAAAACAGGGACCAGCAGACAGCCCTGATGATGTCGGCTCATAGCGGCCGGGAGCAGACTGCCGGTTTGCTCATAGAGGCCGGGGCTAAGTTAGATAGCGGGGATAATGAGGGTTGGACTGCATTGATCTATGCAGCTGTGGAGGGCCATGTTGGGGTCCTGGCCCGGCTCATTGCTTCCGGAGCTGATATAAACAGGCAGGCTAAAAGCGGGGACACTGCTTTGAGCCTGGCCGCTCTTAAGCAGCACATTGAAATTGTGAAAGAGCTTATAGCAGCAGGCGCTAACCCGGATATTAAAAATAAAAAGGGAAATACAGTCTTAATGCAGCAGGCCGGTATGGGGCAGTCAGATATGGTAGAACTGTTTGTTAAGGGCGGCGCTGATCTGGAAATCAAGGACAGTGACGGCTGGACCGCGCTCATGCTGGCAATATCAGAGGGACACAAAGAGCTGTCCCTGCAGCTCATAGCAGCCGGGGCCGATATAAACACCCAGGACAAGGATGGCTGGACACCGCTGATGGTTACAGTGTCAGAGAAACGAGCCGACCTGGCAGCACTCCTTATTGAGGCGGGAGCGGCTGTAGATATTGAAGATAAAAAGGGAAGAACGGCCCTCATTTTTGCTGAGTATATAAAGAATGAGGAGATCATAGGCTTGCTAAAAACCGCCGGCGCTGATTAGTCACTAAATATTAGTTTTATGGAGGATAAAATGAAAAGGTTCCTGATAACCACCATTTTTCTCCTGCTATTCACCCCTTTGTTATTTGCTGGCAAACCGATTGCCATTAACGATCTCGTTGAATTGGGGCGGCTGCTGGCAGCCAGGTTCATGGTCTTCGGCGAGCTCATCGACATGGGGCAACAAATACTCATCAGTATGAAAGAGGAACGGCTGGTTTTTAACCTGCATGGCGTCTATACAAACCAGACCGAAACCTACTACCAGACTGACACCGCATTGATTCAACTGCAGAACGTTCCGCTCGGGCTTCTATATATTCAAGGCTATTCCAGTCAGTTTCTGGAATTAATTTCTTCCCTTTAGCACCACCTATACTTAATATTTCTACACCATTAAATATTCTGTCTTCGGCGTAGTAGAAAACTTTTCCTGCATCTATAAGATCATTATCTATTCTATTTATAACAAGATTTCACTTTAAAAGAAACGTTTGGATACAGCCGCAGGCTGCGCTATGATAATCTGATAATTTATTCAGATATAGGTTTCTTAACAAAGCCTTACGGCGGTGTACCGCATGTTGCGTATATTACGTTTTCCACTATTCTTTACATATCAGTTGGAGCAGGACTGTAAGAACAGGCTTGATTCCCCGTCTAGTCTAGGTAGAAAACTGGACAATCTCAGGACGCACCAGATTCTCAAAGTCTTTATAGTTAAGCTGAATCAGTTCCGAATGAGAGCCTGCATTGAATGCAATCTCCTTATCACCCGTAAGGGTCTTATCAACATAGACTCGCATATCATACAGGTTCCCGAAAGGCGGCATAGCCCCTGTCTCACATTCGGGAAACACCTTAACGAACTCATTTTCCGCAGCCAGCTCAACCACATTACTGCCGGTGGCCTCTTTAAGTCTATTCAGATCGATTTTGAACTTTGCCGGCAGTACAGCCATAGCCATTTTGCCGTCAATCTTAACGATCACCGTTTTAGCCAGATTCTTTCCTTTTATATGAGCCGAGGCTGCAATCTCCTGCGCCGTATAGGCTGTCGAATGCCGAATGCTTAAATATTTTACCTTATTCTTATCCAGGAGATCCTTATACTTTTTTACAGGCATGCCATTTCCCTCCTTGCTTTTATACTTAATGTTATAAGATTTCTCCTCTAAAAGCAAAGGAAGTTAAAGGCCGAAGAATTAAGGCATTTTATTCGTAACCAGTATGGCGTTTAATGCGAAAGCATGAGCTCAGATTAGCAAGTCTAACGCCCTAATACCTCCCCTTGCTTTTCCAGAATTCAAGATAATCCAGATAATTCTGAGCAGTTCTGAAATTTATCTCAAGATCCTCTCTTGACGCATTTATAGATAAAGGCGAGCCGATTCTCTCATGCAGCAGATAGATAAGGTCTACTACCTGTTCCAGATGATGGATTTGGGACAGGTCTCTCAGGTCTTCTTTTACAATTCTTTCCTGGTAGCTCTCCTGCCACTTTCTGTGAAATACTATGCTTGATGAAAGGAATGGTTCCGGTAATCCACTGTATTGAAGGAGCTGCCGTGTGTGTTAAAAAAATCTTTACTGTTCATATATTCAACGGCAATTCTCTTGCCAATATATTCAGTTCCCGATATTACAATTATTTTATATATTACTGTTGTGAATCTTAAATTCCATTCCTGGAATGTAAACGGTCTTAGAGCGGTCTTAAAGAAAGACGCCCTGGCCTATCTGGATTCTGAGCAACCGGATATTTTCTGCATACAGGAAACCAGGGCAAGCCCGGAACAGATTGACCCCATACTGCCGCAGTACCCACACCAGTACTGGAATTCCGCAGAAAAGAAGGGATATGCTGGAACAGCCGTATTTTCTAAAATAGAGCCTTTGAATGTAATCTATGACATGAATATCCCGGAACATGACGCAGAGGGCAGGCTAATTACCCTGGAGTTCCCCGAGTACTATTTAGTCAATGTATATACCCCCAATTCCGGGGCAGGCCTTGTCCGTCTGGACTACCGCATGAGTTGGGACAGGGACTTCCTCAAGTTTATTAAAGAACTGGAACAGAGCAAGCCTGTAATCTTTTGCGGGGATTTAAACGTAGCCCATAAGGAGATAGATCTGGCCAATCCAGAATCCAATCATCAAAATGCCGGTTTTACTGATGAGGAGAGGGAAGGATTCACTCAGTTCCTGACCTCTGATTTTATCGACTCATTCAGAAAGTTCAATCAGGAGGGTGGGAACTACACCTGGTGGAGCTTTAGAACCAGGGCCCGGGAGAAAAATATAGGGTGGCGGATTGACTACTTCTGTCTTTCTGAGATGCTCAGACCGATCCTTAAAGAGGCCTTTATCCTTCCCAGTATTTTGGGATCCGATCACTGCCCCATCGGCATTATCTTAGAGTCCTTATCTCAACGCTGATTTATATGGTGAACGATATAATATCAATTGACACTTATAATCCTTCGGATAAGCTTTATAAATTCGTGGGGCTGTGGAAAGCGCATTGAAATATCCGACATATCAAAAGTAACTGTCTGTATATAATCCCCTTGCTATCTGTCATAAAACAGTTTTTGTTAAAACCCATTCCACCGGTTCAGCGCGAAGTTTATATGACCTTCATTCAGCTCAAGCTGAGCTGAATCCAGCGATTCATCAGCTTTATCCAACCACAGGGTCGATCAGTACTTCTTTAGCTTCATTTTCATTCATATCTCGCATCCATCTCTTTCAACTTAACTATGAATAAGCCCAGCGCAGCTTGCAGCCGCAACCAAAGTTCTAAAAGCTAAAGTCCACCACAATATATTTGGACGCCCACAGGACTTCCTTCGGTCGCTGGACTTGATTATTTCTTGCACTGAACGCGCAAGATTTTAAAGGTAATAGCATAGCATAAGACCCTATTCGATTTTTCATGATGAGCAGCCATGTCCATTTCTACTCTTTCTAATTCTCTTGATTTGGGTGCATTACCTGATTTTTACGAATGGCCGCTACTCGGGGGAACGAGACCTTATATGTCCATTTCGGGGGACAAAGTCGCGTGAATTCGAAGGATTTCGGCCTATTTTCTACGGAATTCCCATGTGTGGCTCATTCGAATGGCTGATTCTGGGGCAATTAGGGAACCAGAAGGGGAGTCGTAAAAATCAGGTAATGCTTCCCCATTTGTCTATATCCCAGCGCAAAAGCAAATCAATCTGTTTGTGCCGAAATTGAGTGGCAAGTAGCAAGAGTAATTGATCGATCCCTATTGCCTGCGCTGGTTTTGGGCGAAGTGAGCGAAGCGAACGAAGTCGGCAACCCTTAGTTAGGTGCAGTGCCGACCATACCTATTCATATGAATTAAACGGTACTGCTAAATTCCTTTAACATCAACGTTGATAGGGCTTTGATGTGCTCTGGAGAAGTGCCACAACACCCGCCTACAATACGGGCACCAGCTCGGCAGCATTCCAAAACACCAACTGAAAAAGGTTCTGGCTCCATGTCAAATATCGTAGTACTATCTTTCAGTTTGGGCTTACCCGCGTTCGGCTCTGCCAGTATAGGTACCGATGTCGACGACCTGAGAATAGACACTACTTTTGCCATTTGCATCGGATCAAGATCACCGCAGTTTGTGCCAACAACATCAGCTCCTTCGTCTGTTAGACTTAAGGCACATTCCTCGGCAGAGTTGCCCATTATGGTTCTTCCCCCGTCCAATTCTGTATGGAAAGTAATGGATACGATAACTGGAAGAGTAGAAACTTCTTTACAAGCACGAAGTGCACAAAGCGCTTCTCGTAGGTCAAACATGGTTTCGATAATGAAGCCATCCACACCAGTTTCTAACAAGTAGGAAGCCTGCTCTTTGAAGGTCGCATAGATCTTTATTTCTTTATAGGTTCCATAGGGCTCAAGTAGTTGGCCGGTGGAACTAAGGTTACCGAGAACATATCCATTATTACCGGCGGCGCTTTTCGCCAGCTTCGCCCCTAACCGATTAACTTCGGCGACTTTAACTTCGAGGTTATGGGTTTCAATATAGATACGGTTCATCGTTAGAGTATTTGTGATTGCCACATGGCTTCCAGATCGAAAGTACTCACGATGGATGTCTATGACTGCTTCAGGGTGTAGTAGATTGCTATCACATCTGCCCAAACATCCGCGTTTGTCTAATTCGGTCCCCATTGCTCCGTCAAAAATTACAATTTTTGCAGTATTTAGAAAACTATAGAAATCCACGATCAACTCTCTTTTTGTAAGTTGAACACACCGAAAAAACGATGCGTTGTTCATTAAATCCTATGGCCGGCATTGCACCTAACGGAAACGCCATTCACGAACTGCCCCGAAGGGGCAGTTGCCATAGGCCAAGCGAGGCAAAGCCGAGCGCTTGTGAATGGCGAGTTGAACTAAACCGCTACGCGGTGAAAAGATCTGAAATAATAGCTTGTTGCACTATTTGTAGATGTATTATACAGTTTATCCGGTGCTGATTAATATAAGTTCTTCTTATCATTTTTATTCGACTCATTGTAGATTACTGTACCATTCTGACCCATATAAAGCAAAAAACAGCAATCAATCCCCATAGCTTTTCGCAGCGGTTCAGTTCAACAGGTTCTTTCCTAAATTAACTCAACAGTATCGACTCTCGTTTTGTCTCTTCAATTTCGGAAAGAACCCTATATGTTATACGAAGTACCACGCCATGGAATGATACTTTACGTCTTCGCCACGAGCAGAGATAATAGTTCCAGACAGCCCCTGCAGAATCCACCAAACCGAATAGCACAAGCATAGGTTTTGCTTTCTTTAATACAACAAGAAGGGTGAAACCAACCAAAATGACAAACCTACCCCATACCGTAGACCAGTAAAATACGGTAAGATCATGTACCGTTGCATTTATGTAATAGTACCCAAGTATCGCAACAATTAAGCCCATTATTCTAATCCAGACTTCGTTCGTTTTTTCAAACTTGAATATGGGTAAGATTACATTCGGCATTACTAAAAACCCGGTACCTATTATGATTATATAGATACCAAATACAAACATACTGATTCCTGCTAGATCCATTTTTTGTACTCCTTCCAATTTATAATCTCACATTCTTACCATGGCATGGTATTTCATATAACGTTCCGCGGATATGCGAAGCCAAGGGCGGTTGCTATTGTAGTTTTTTAACTATAATTAGACAACCTACCGCAGCTTTAAGCATCATCAATATTCAAAAAAATTGCCTTTGGTTTGGGCGTAGCGAGCCCGTAGGGCGAGCGGAGCCGCAAAGCCCAAGTTATCCGAAGTTCGGGGCTATACTTTCATTGAAACAGAACTATTAGTATATTCAAATCTTATTGTTGACAGTACTATATCAATATTGGTATATTATATTATGAATTATAAGGTGAACTTGCTTGAATCGGCAAAGCTGTTTCTTGATTCAGTTGAAATTAAGCTACGCGCTAAAGCATACAGAACAATTGAATTACTGAAACAGTTTGGCCCTTTCCTGCGTGAACCACATTCCAAATCTCTACGGGATTATGAAGGACTTTCAGAGCTACGTATTAAACAAGGTAGTAACATCTGTCGGTTATTTTACTTCTTTTACGAAAATAAAATCTATGTCATCACATCGGGATATTTAAAAAAAAGTCCAAAGCTGAATCGAAAAGAAGCAAAGAAAGCATATGAACTGATGAATCAGTTTCTGGAGGAAAGCCATGACTAAGATGAAAACATATAATTTCGATGAATTACTCGAAAAAGAACTAAAAGACAAGAAGTTCAAAAAAGAATATGAGCAGTTGGAAAAAGAGTTTTTCTTGGCTAAAGAAGTAATCCAGTTAAGGAAAGAACAGAATATTACACAAGCTGAGTTAGCAAAAAAAGCTGGAACCTCTCAACCAGCGATTGCCCGGCTGGAATCAGGTGAATATCGAAACCTGTCGTTGTCCTTTGTCAGAAAGGTGGCAAAAGCTTTACAAGCGATTCCCGAAATCCATTTAAAAAAGATTTCCTAAGCTATTAGATTGAGCCCAGAATTTCGGATAACGGCTGGCGGGTATCTGAAGTCCGAGCGTAGCGAGGATTTGGGCGGAGTGCTGAAGGCACGAAGCTAGATACCCGCCTGTTAGGCGAAGTGACCCATTTCTTTTTCATTCTTCCCTCACTTTTGCACATACAATACATTTCTTTAAATACCATGATAATCTCTCGCCACAATCGTATTATATTTGTTTATCTATTTTCCTTAAAAATCCTTCTATTCCATTAATTCTTATATACTGGAGATTTTCCATAGCATTTTTATGATGTGGTATTTCATCATTAGAAAAATTCAAAATAATCTCACAAGGAAAATCATTACATTCTCCACAATGTTCTAAACTTTGTGAAATGGCACAGTCTTTTATTTTACAATCGTCACAAATATTTTCATGTTTACAACCAGAGCATTTACAATTTACTAAATCTGCGTTCTTGAATGAACCATATTTTTCAGGCATGTCCAATAAATGTTCTCTTTTCTGTGTTTCAAAAGCAACTTTAAACGAACATTCCGGACAATAAATGCCGCAATATGCTAAATCGATTGCTTTTTCTTCCATATTGCCTTTTACCCCTATATCATGTATACAAATCACATATTAGATCATTTCGCCTAATGCATGTTCCGCGAGTACCCGAAGTTGCGTAGCGAAGCGGAGCAATTTGGGTTAGCGGCGAAGGAGCGAATCTTGTACCCGCTGTTATAGGAAGTGCTGCACATTTTATAGTTCCATTCTCATTGGAATAAATTCAATTCCGTTTTTTTCAATTAACTCACTAATTTTCTTGAACCCTAATTTTGAATATATTTTTTCAGAAAATGGGGAAGCGTTTACCTCAACAAAATCGGTTTTGTTTTTTATTTTTTCCAATACGGAATGGAATAACCTTTTACCTATTCCTCTGCTATGATATTTTTTGTTAACAAAAAATAAACATATATGGTCATTATCACGAACTTCAATAATCCCAACAATTTCTCCATTTTCTTCATAGGTTAAAATGATATTGCCTTTATTATGACGAGACAGTATTTGCTCTGAATTTATAAAATCATTGAAAACTTTGTTTCCTTCATCAGAATATACATAACCAACAAATTCATCAAAAACTGATTTTATTAGTAATTGTATCGATTTTTCCTGTCCAGGTTTAAATTCTTTTATCATAATAATTCCATATTTAATTCTTGTGCAGCATTTCCTATAACGGGCGGCGGGTTGGTGAAGTCCACGGAGGCAGCTTTATCAACATTATCGAATTCAATTACGGGTTTAGTCAACGACATTACTCATCACTTTCAACACCAATGCCGTGGATTTGGGCGGAACAAGCCCAAAGGGCGAGCGGAGCCATCAACCCGCTGTTATCTGAAGAACGAGCGCATTCATTATTCAAATATATTTCCGTTTATTTACTACACACCTTCTGCACGCCTTATATATTTTTTTGTCCATGGACATACTACTATACACTTTCCGCATATTGTAGTTGTTACCCCAATTAGCTTAGCTCTTTCCAACGCTGTATCAGAACATCGATAGGCATCAAAGAAGTCTTCCCGTCTCATATGTACGTTCCAATTCTGACCTGTTGCTGCTATCCCAGGGCACTCATTTACGCATATCATACAAGAACCGCAGTTAGATTTTTCAATTGGGGTTCCGGTATCAAATATTACGTCTGTTAATACGGAAGTCAGTCTTATTGCAGATCCATATTTCTCTGTTATTAAAAGTGCAGTTTTACCTATCCACCCTAATCCTGCTCGAGTGGCTACTGTTTTATGGGGTAGATGTGTACTTAAATTTACGTAATATCCTCTCTCATTTGTAGGTTCTAAATCAAGGGCTTTAAATCCTCTGTTCCGCAAGAAAATTGCTGTCAGCTTTCCTAAATGGGCTAATAAATTATTTACGCGTTTGTATTCTCTATAATAATCAAGTGTAGGACATTTCGAGATTTGATTTATAATATCAGGTTTCAAAGCAACTGCTATTGATATTCCACAAGTAAGATCTTGTTCAAATTGCATAGTAATTCCATTTATGTTAGCAAATCCAACTAAAGAGGCACCATTTTCAATTAGCATCTTCTTTATTTCTTTCTGTAAAATATTCATTTATTAATTTTTCAAGAACATGTCCAAATTTTGTTTTTGATTAGAGCGTTTCAAAATCAAGCGCTCGTATTTCAGATAACTATCTCTTATCAGCATTGCAGATACAGACCGAATGTAAAAGATTATATGCATTGCCTAAATATGTCTTCCTTGGAAGTGTATACGCATTGCATTTATATTTCAATATCTTAAGAATATCTGCAATGCGTGTAAACTCGTCTTTAGATGAAATAAATCCCGGCGGAATACAAAGCTCCACTATCATCACCTGAGCCAATCACTTGCCAGAGTATGAAGAATTCCAGCTCTACTGCGTTTAACCTCACTTATCAGGTATCAACGCGAGCCTGAATAGATTCAAGGACCATATCAATACCTATTATTGCCTTCTATCGACCATCCTGGTTCATATTGATCGTCTAATGGATTCGCTGCTTCGCTTTCACCGGCAGGTGTCACGTCTCAAATTGATTTAAATTAACCGTAAAAGAAATCTCACTTTAAAATAAACAGATAGTACTTTTTCGCAAATTAATCCGACCCGATAAAAAGAGGGGTAACTGAACAGATCCATGAAGACCTCAGTTACCCCAACCCATATAAATGGATAACTTATTTGATAATACAATTCCCGATAGATTTCAAGTATCTTTCTGAGAAAGGGAAAAGATATCCGTGGCCTAATATTAATAGATGTCCAACATGCAAAGGAACCAGAGTCTGGGGACACGGATATGTTTTAAGATTCTTTGACGGTTTTAACGAAACTTTTTGGATCAAGAGATATAGGTGTCCGTATTGTGGAGCTGTGCATACTGCCCGGCCTAAGAGTTATTACCGGGGTTTTTGGGCTCCATGGATGTTAATTCTTGCAAGCCTCATCTGGAAAGCACTGAATAAGAAGTGGCTATCCTGTATAAGCAGGCAACGTCAGCAGTACTGGTGGAAGGGGTTTCTAAAACAGGCTTCCAGACAGAGTAACACTGAAGGGGACCTTTACAGAGCTTTAGGTGAATTGTTTTTAAGCAGCATTATTTTAAGCACCCATTCGCTGAATTATTTTGAGATAAAGCCTTTCCGAATAAAACCCTACCTGATCTTTGCGGTGACACCTCCTTATGGGTTCGGGTAATTTATGAGGGAAATTACCAAAGAGGAGGAATGATCCATGGATCAAGAGAAAAAAGAAAAGATAGCTACTTTTCGATTTGGAGTAATATTCCGGATGGTAGGACTCAAAGAAACCGAGAGAGGAAAGAAAGAATCGTTTATTCGGGACATAACTGCGAATAAGTGGGACATCCCATATACAGGTAGAAGCTACATCAGCCGTTCCACATTATTAGAATGGCTTAAAAGGTATGAAGAAAGTGGACGGAAACTTGAAAGCCTGTATCCAAAAGACAGAGAAGATTCAGGGCTATCCAGGAGCATCGATCCGGAGACAGAGCTTGTCCTGGTGAATCTCAAAAGAGAACTGCCTAAAGCCTCTCTGCCGGTTCTCCTTAAAGTCGCCAGAGGTAAAGGAATCATCGATAAGGATTTCAAGGCTTCTGTACAAAGCATTTACCGAATATTTAAACGTCATGGACTGGATAAAGAATTAAAGAAGCCGGAAGACAGACGGCGTTTTGAAGCCGAGCTTCCGAATGACCTGTGGCAATCTGACTGTATGCATGGACCTAAGGTGAATGTGGAAGGCCGGCTTAGAAAGACTTTTCTGTTTGGGTTCATCGATGATCATTCCAGACTGATTCCTCATGCTGAGTTTTATTTGGGGGAGAATCCGGAGAACTATCTGGACTGCCTGATTAAAGCATTAGAAAAGAGAGGGCTTCCCAGGAAACTCTACGTGGATAATGCGCCTAGCTTTCGGTCTCATCAACTAAAGTATTGTACTGCGGCTTTAGGGATCGGCCTTGTATTTACAGATCCATACGATGCTGCTGCAAAAGGCAAAATCGAACGACTTTGGAAAACGATCCGTATGCAGTTGCTGTCCTTCGTGTCTGAAGATATCAGCCTGCAGATGTTGAATGAAATGCTGCATGATTGGATAGACAAAGAGTATCACTTGAGAGTACATGGGAGTACTAAACAACGCCCTTTGGATCGTTATTTAGAACATATTGCACTAATCCGGCCGGCACCTAAGGAGTTGGTGAGTTATTTTCGTAAGCAAATGCGCCGTAAGGTGGGCAAGGACAGAACTGTATCCTTGCTAGGCAAAATCTATGAAGCCCCTGAGGGATTAATAGGAAATACCGTGACCCTTTTATATCATGCAAGAGACCCACAGCGGATCGAGGTGTTATTTGAAGAGAAGTCTCATGGTTTTCTCATTCCCCTGGATGTTCACCTTAACAGTCGCATTAGGAGGAAATCAAAGAAAAAGGAATGGATAAAGCCGGAAGATTTTCCCGAAGGTATGGAAGCTGACAATAAGGATTTGTATCGAGACGGTAGTCTCTTTACATCAGGAGGTGAGGAATGATTGATATTAAACATGCTTTTGGTTTTACCAGCGAGCCGTTTCCCCAGGATGTGAAGGTTGAAGATTTGTATCCCCTGCCGGGGTTAGATGCACTGCTTAAGCGATTTTTCTATGCAGTACGACTGAGTGCGATTTCGGTTATTACCGGTGATGTAGGCTCTGGAAAGTCAACTTCACTACGCTATGCCACCAGTAAGCTGCATCCTTCGGAGTTCAAAGTCATCCCCATTGTGGCCACCACAGGGAGTCTTTTAGAGCTGTTCCGTCAGATCTGTTTAGTCTTTGGAATTGAATATCGTTCCTTTTCTATTGCGCTTATGACAAAAATAGTACGTGACATTATCTCAGAAATAGCCGGAAGAAAGGAAACTCCCGTACTGGTAATAGACGAAGCCCACCTGCTTCGTTCAGAAATATATGCGCAACTTCACACCTTAACCCAGTTCGAGTTTGATTCAAAATCCCTCATGCCTATGATCCTAAGTGGTCAAAAAAAGCTTATTGACAAGCTGATGTACCAAAGTTCTCGCCCCTTAGCCTCCCGCGTGGTTGGCAGGAGCTATTTAGAAGGGCTGAAACTGAAAGATATGCATGCATACATACATCACCACCTCAAAATTGCCGGCGGTAGAGAAGGGCTTTTTGCCGATGAGGCTGTTTTGGCAATCCATCAGGGTTCAGGGGGTCTGCTTAGACGGGCTAATACGCTGGCCAAGGGCGCTCTTTTGGCAGCTGCTATGGAAAAATGTGCAGTTACCACCGCTGAACATGTACGCCTGGCATCTACAGAGATTATGTAATCCCAGAAAGGAGGAATAATTCAGGCGATGAATAAAGTAGATCATTATTGGCTTTTGAATCCAGAGGAACAGGAACAGATCATGAAACAGGCCCTTCTCCGGGAGGCCCACCGATTTGGACCGGCTGTCGTTCATGTCGTGGGAAATATCTGGTCAAGCAGCATCAAAGAGGCCTATCATTCTGCACAGGATTTGATTCGTCTTTCAGAACGCTATACTCCGGAAAGAGTTGAGGCAGCTTGCAAGAGGGCCATTTACTACCACCAAGACAAGAATAATTATATCATCAGCTGGTTGTTAGAAAAAAACTACGATTGTCTTGCTTTGAGTGCCTATACAGATATTAAGGGTCAGTTCATCTTCAA
>JAUWZD010000165.1 GCA_030615505.1 Spirochaetales bacterium
GCTCGAATGAAGAAGTCAGGCATGCGATGGACCATTAATGGCGGCCAGGCTGTTCTTACACTTCGATCTCTCATCTTGAGCAATCGCTGGGAGCAGTTCTGGACATTCTTCGTTAACCGTCATTTTCCCGAGTTTGGAACGTAATATCAGGCGTACACCCCTTGGGATTGCGATACACAGGGCTAGTTGGCGTCCTTATCGAAGCTAAGCAGAAAGGCTTTATCACCTCCGTCAAACCTTGTCTGAATCAGTTGCGTGACATCGCAGGCTTCCGCTTGAGTGAAGTGCTTTATACAAGGGTGTTGCAGGATCAGGGTGAGGCCTGAGCTTATTCCCTTGGGCGCTTTATGGATGTCTATCCTGGATTAATATTATGTCTTTTTCTATCTGAAGAATTTGAGTCAGTGGTGTGACAAGAAACCCCAATTCAAAACTAAAGCGTATATTCCTTTCGCCACCGCACACGTCTGGACAGGAACTCGAGTTTGTCCAAGAAGCCTTTCAATCTAATTACATTGCACCTTTAGGTCCAATGGTCGATGCATTTGAGCAGGAGTTTGCCGAGAAGGTTGGGATTTCCCATGCGCTGGCTTTATCCAGCGGCACAGCGGCTATGCACCTTTACTTATTTTAATCCCTTTAGGCCAAATTTTATTTGAATATATTCAATCTCATTCTAAATACCATTACATTTCCCTGCTTTCGTTAGGCAGTTACGGTAATGCCCGAATTTTTGATCTTATGAGGTTTTAATTAGCACAGCAGATGCTATTGGCCCAATGATCGATCAGATCAAAAAACAGGTGAAAGCAGGCGACTATCGTTTTACAGTGCACAGCTTCGAACGATGCGTGGAACGCAATATCTCGCCTAATGAGATTAAGTATGCTATACTAACAAGCGAGGTCATAGAGGACTATGCAGATGATAAATACGGTCCAAGTTGCCTCATCTACGGTGTAACAAGAGGAGGCAGGGTCTTACATGTGCATTAGACCCTGTTTGGATCATAACAGCCTATGATCCGACATTGAATCCGGATGAATGGGATCCAGAGTTTAAAAGGAGGATAAAGAAGTCATGAAATGTGCTGCTTGCCATGATGAAATGGTAAAGAAAAAGGGTGAGATTGACCTAAGGATTGAAGGAAGACTATACGTTGTGAGAAATGTCTTTTATGAAGAATGTCTCTCTTGTGGCGAAAAGGTTCTTTCTCCGGAAATAAGTCAAATTTTATTTGAAAAAATTAAGAATAAGGAATTCGTTGAGCAGATGATTACTGTTCCGGTATTAGACATCCCCTATGGCTAAGAACCGATTTTGAGTAAAATAGAAAAAGGTCGAATCAGGGGGGAAGACCTTTACCCTGTTAAATGCTTTTTGCCATTATTTAACTGGGGCATGCTCGTGCCAAGGTAAACCCGAAACCTTGGGATTCCACGTAAATCGGGATGAAATTGGTTATTGTTACCCAGTGGGTGCGCCCGCTTCAGCGGAGAAGTCCCACCTGAGTAAAGGTTAGCCACCAGCTCAGTAGTGAAACGTGCAAACCGGGTAACCGGAGTACGAAGCTGGACGGAACAAGGGTTCAGGCTCTGTATTGAGCCCCGAAAAATGTATAGTTGTGGTCATTGGATAATCCTGCGTTGCTGGAGAAAGCCGACGCTCTGCATGCTGCGGAAGGCAGCAGACCTGGACGCGATATGGCGAGCGTTCAGGTCACCACCGGGGTCTTAGACCAGGGCATGAGTCCAAAGGGGTAACTCGGGGATCCTTCGACATTGCTCAGGACAGGCTTTGGGAGAGCCAGGTGTCTCCTTGTGTAAGATGCGGTGACAGGGGAGCCGTTCCGTGAAGGATAAACCCCCGGCGCTGAACCGGCTTCCATCCGGCCGACGGCGAGTCACACGATTAGGTGTGAGAGACACAAATTAAGGGATGTACGCAAGGTATCGGGTGAGGATAGCGAAGAGCGAACGAGCCCGAGAGGGGCATTTGGCAGTTCCTTCGACAGGCTCAGGACAAGCTTTAGTGGATCATAGTACCGATGGTCGTGCGTGAAGCAAGACCGGGAAGGTGGGGAAGTGAGGCCCAAGCGACCCACTGTAGGGAAGGTGAAGCCGGGTACGACGTTCTATTGAAGGGAAAGATGGGAGATACTTCGAGATCACAAACCGTGTCAACGAAACTTCAACAGATTGCGAAACAGGCAGAGGACTATCCGCAGATGGTCTTCACAACGCTGGCGCATCATATCGATGTTGATCTTCTTCATGAGGCCTACCGACATACGCACAAGAACAGTTCTCCGGGAGTTGACGGTATAACCGCAAAACAGTACGGAGAAGACCTTGAGGCAAACCTTATTGACCTCCACGAGCGTATCAAGAGTGGGCGATACAAGGCACCTCCGGTATTGCGAGCGTGGTTGGAGAAGGAAAATGGGAAAAGACGGCCCATAGGCAAGCCAACGTTCGAGGACAAGATTGTCCAAAGAGCGGTGGTGATGCTTCTTGAGCCGATATACGAACAAGTGTTCCATGATATTTCCCACGGTTTCCGCAGGGGCAGGAGCCAACACCGAGCGCTTAAAGAGCTTCGTGAAAACCTTATCATCTTAGGATTAACTGGATCGTGATAGCGGACATTACGGGACTTTTTGACAATCTTGATCATGAAATACTTCGTAACCTGATCAAGAAAAGGATGAATGACGGGACCCTTCTAAGATTGATAGGCAAGTGGTTAAAGGCCGGCGTTATGGAAGGAGGATCGCTTAATCACCCCGAGCAGGGGACACCCCAGGGAGGTGTGATCTCCCCAATCTTAAGCAATATCTTTCTTCATTATGTGCTGGATGAGTGGTTTAAAAGGGAAGTCCGTCCCCGGCTAAAGAGCCGGAGTTTTCTCATTCGATGGGCCGATGATTTCATTATCGGTTTTGAGTACAAATCGGATGCAGAGCGAGTCATGAAGGTTCTACCAAAGAGGTTCGAACGGTATAATTTGAGCCTTCACCCGGATAAGACATCCCTGGTTCGTTTCAGTAAGCCGTTCACGGAGAAAGAAAGCAAAGAGAGGGGGACATTTGATTTTCTTGGGTTTACCTTTTACTGGGGGAAAGGGCTCAAGGGCTACTGGGTTATTAAGAAAAGAACAGCCCGAAAGCGCTTGTCTCGTTTTATGAAGCGCATATGGCAGTGGTGCAAGGAGAATCTCCATGAGCCGATCGGGGAGCAGTATAAAATATTATGCTCCAAGCTCAGAGGCTTCTACCAGTACTATGGTGTTAGAGGCAATTACAAGGCATTGGAGGTTGTCTTCGAATACACGGAGAAAGCTTGGAGAAGATGGTTGAGCCGAAGGAGTCAAAAAGGTAAAGTGCTCTTTGAGACTCTTCGAAAGACCTATCCATTACCCCTGCCGAGGATAGTCCATAGTATCTAAACCTGAATGGGTAGCAAAGTCGTGCGCCACTCGGGGTGTCGCCTGTGTGGTTGATGGTTTGGTAAAAGAACCTGAACCGAGGAACCGGATAAGGGAAATCTTCATGTCCGGGTCTGTGGGGGGAGCACCGGGTAACCGGTGCTTCTACCTGGAATTGATCAGAACGATGCAGCCAGAAGAGAGAAATATTTAAAGTCATATTATGCTTGCCCTGTGGAACTATAAGGCCCTATTCTGAATGCGTTCAGCCTTTTCAACGGATTTTTATAACGGAATCGTACTTAATTATAATACTGTTCCACTGGGGGAAAGATGTTTTTGCGAAGAAGGCTTGAATCTTATTTAACAGGATCTGAACCGGCGCTACGCTTCGGGGTTATTCATGGAAATAACTTTATATCTTAAAAAACAATTTTCCAATTTAGCCCCATATGTTGTAATTAAAGTTTCACTATGTCCCAATATACATTAAGTTACTTAGGAGG
>JAUWZD010000075.1 GCA_030615505.1 Spirochaetales bacterium
AGATAGCTCATGACAAACGTGAAAATCTTGAGTATCAAATTCAACATCGTCAATCGTATCGCTTAAGATAGGATGCATAACATGGCGCTGCACGAGGACGCCTCCTCGGCGCTATCGCGCCTGCGAGGGCGCTCGTGAGCTTTACATTAGATCGACCTAAGTCATAGAAACCGAGCAAGCAAATGCACGCTAGTCTGTGTATTGACAAAAGGCACACATAGTAATATATTACTTGCGATGACCTTCAATTGGAGTGAAGATAAGAACAAAGAGTTGAAAGAAAAGCGACAGATCTCTTTCGAAGAAATCGTGATCTGTATTCAGGAAAACAGGATCGTCACTGTGTTAGAACAACCTAATAAAGAAAAATACCCAAACCAATTCTTGTATTTGATCGATTACAAAGACTACATATATGTCGTACCGATTGTGGAAAATCAAAAAGAGGAGGAGATTACCCTCAAGACGATTTATCCGAGCAGAGAGTATACAAAGCGATACCTGCAAAGGAGTGAGAAAAATGAAAACAAATATGATTTATGAGCCCCTTGATTCTGAGGAAAACGAGCTAATTAAATCCATTCGGCGTAATGAATGGGAAGAAGCAAAAGATGTACGAAAACTCAAAAAGCAAGCTCTGGAGTATGCCGAAGCAACGGTCAAGAAAGATAAGCGGATGAATATCAGGATCTCGGAAAGAGATTTAAGGAACTTGAAGAGAAAAGCGTTGGAAGAGGGGATTCCGTATCAGACTATGGTATCGATGGTGCTGCACAAGTATTTGACCGGAAGACTTTCAGAACAATCTTCGTAGTCTCTACGTACATCTATAATCCATCGATGGATAGGAATATCCCGATCTATCATGTCTTTTGGAGCAGACGCCTTCTCGGCCTTCGGCCTGCGAGGGCGCTGCTCAAAAGATTGTTCTGCGTATGTAGAATGAAGTACCGTGCGGTTTTCAGATTTTTGGGTTCAATATGGCCGTAGATTTAGAAAAGCATATGCGAACCGCTATTGAAGAAGCAAAATCGAGTTTACGGAAAGGAAACCATGGATTCGGAGCGGTGATAATTAGAAATAAGATAATTGTTTCTCAGGCGCATGATACCGAAGAAACGGAACATGATGCCACTGCACATGCGGAAATGAATGCTCTCAGAATTGCATCAAAATATTTGGGAAAGAATCTGGGTGGATGTATACTGCTCTCCACCCACGAGCCATGTCC
Source organism: Spirochaetales bacterium (assembly GCA_030615505.1). GTDB lineage: Bacteria > Spirochaetota > Spirochaetia > SZUA-6 > DRHE01 > JAUWZD01. The sequence continues at coordinate 1,232 of JAUWZD010000075.1, forward strand.
AATGTGTACGGCGGCCATTATATGGGCAAATATCCACCATATTGCTTTTGGTTACAGCATATCGGAGGCTTTGCGCCAGGGAAGGAAACGAATCGATATATCTTGTGAAGAACTGTTTCATAAAGCGAAAGCTGATATTCGAGTCGACAAAGGCATTCTGAATAGTGAATGTTCGATATTCTATCATCAGGAAGTAAGAGCTGAAATCAGAAAACTGAGAAACGCATCCGAGGAACAGCTGCGATACTATAATCAGAAATCAACCGAAAAGCGTATCCAGTGGTATGGATCAGAGCTACCGAATAGGGAACTCGTAAGCGATGACAAAGCATTCACAGGATATCGCCTACTGTTGGAGCGACTCCATATCAGAGAAGACGAAGCACCGATCGTTCACAAAGATGAAAGAAAAGTGGTCTTTCACTCAACAAATTTCTGCCCGACGTTGGAAGCATGCAAAATCCTCAAGCTGGATACAAGGGAAATATGCAAACTCTACAATGAAGGATCAACCGATGCACTAATGAAGCAACTTGACCCCAAACTAAGATTTACCAGAAACTATGAAAAGATACGGCCTCATAGCAGATACTGCGAAGAAATGATTGAATATGAAAAATAAAAAAACGCAGAAAATGTCGCTGGAGTAGTCCGCTTGAGGTCCTCTTGAATCCGATGGCGGAGATGTTCAGAAACGGCGCTGCATCTGGTGTTCGGAGCGGCTGCTCAGCTCAGTCGTTATACTTGTAAAAAAATGCTATGGGTTAAAACATCATGAATGAATCAGAAAAAGTAACAAGAAAAAAAGGATTGATACCCGATTAAAATCTACAATTCTCAATTGGGAAATCATTCACTGGAATGAGAGGCTGGATCCTACCAAATTTTATACCCACCTTGTGGAAGAATATCCTACTGAAAGTGGTCCGGCTGATTATGTGCTTTTTGTAAAAGGAAAGCTTTTCAGTATTATTGAAGCAAAAAAGCTGACTGTTGGTGCTGAAAACGTATTTGAACAGGCAAAACGTTATTCAAAAGAAGTGCCGAATACTATCGGCAATTGGAGAGGGTGTAAGACCCCCTTTCTGTACTACTCAAACGGAGAGTTGATATTTCATCTGGATGTGAGAAAAAAAGCAAACACCTCTCACCAAATAAGTGATTTTCACTCGCCACAGGCACTTGAAGACAAATTCAACAGGGAAACTGAAAAAGCTGAGCTTTGGTACAAGGATAATCCGGTTAACACAATAAAACGTCTACGTTTTTATCAGGTAGAGGCAATTGAATCCATCGAAGATGCGCTTATTGAAGGCAAAAAGAGGATGCTATTTGCAATGGCAACCGGATCGGGAAAAACGTTTACTATTGTTTCCCTTCTCTACAGGCTGCTTAAATCTGTCTATACAAAAAGGATTTTATTTCTGGTTGACCTCCGGGCACTTGACGCACAAGCGGTTACAACTATCTCTGTTTTTCAAATAGCTGAATGACTGAAGCTCAACAAGGAATATGAGATCTACAGTCAAAAATTTAAGTGGGAAGATCTTGATGGGAACGTTAAATTTAACCCTTCGGTATTGCCGGAAGAATATCTGACTAATCCGCAGGAAAAACACACCTATATCTATGTTTCTACCATCCAGCGTATGCGGTTAAAATAGGGCTTACTGCGACACCTGCCAGCCATACCATGGCAATGTTTAAAAACATAATTTATTCATACAGGACAGATCGGGCTGTTCTCGATGTTTATCTGGTGGATTACGATGCTGTAAGACTCAAATCTGATGTTCACATCAATGGCGCTTTTTTAGAAGAAGGAGAGTTTGTTGGTGAGATTGATACCGAGACAGGTAAAGAAGTATTAGATGAGCTTAAAGATGAAAGAGCTTTTCAAGCCAGTGAAATTGAAGTAAAAATAACCGCTCCCGGCAGTACCAGAAAAATTATCGAATCAATTAATACATATACCGATCAGTATGAGCAGGAATATGGTAGATTTCCCAAGACGTTGATTTTTACAATAAATGACCTGCCCCATGTGTCTCATGCAGATGAGGTGGTACATACCTGCAAGGAAGTTCTTGGCAAGGGTGATAATTTTGTATGGAAATATAGATTGCAGTGACTTGTTATATACTTCTGATGAGAATGAAATTGAGAAATATATGCGCAATCCAGGCGATGTTCTTTTTAATAGAACTAAATACCTAAATTATGCTCTTAACTCACAGCATGCAAAAGATTATTACAATAGAGTGAAGTCGGATGGTGTGAACCAGTCAAATATTAATGCACAAAAGCTGGGAAGGTTGAAATACCCCTCCCCCCCTATCTGAACAACGTGAAATCGTCCGTCAGGTGGACAAGCTCTTTGCCTTTGCCGACAAACCGGAGGCTTGTTATAAAAAGGCCAAAGAAAAGATCGAAAAACTGCCTCAGTCGGTTTTGGCAAGGGCGTTTAGGTGTGAGCTGGTGCCGACTGAAGCGGAGCTGGCCGAAAGAGAAGGAGGGGAGTATGAAACACCGGGAAAACTCCAGGAGTGTATAAAAGCCGAAAAAGCAAAAATGGAAGAAGAGATGAATAAAAATAAACTAAAGAAGAAAATGTAACTCCTTGCAGAAAGTACCACACCTACTTAAAAAGTCCTTGCAGAAAATAACATAAAACGGATTTCCCCCGCTGTCATTATGTGAATTTTGAGAATGATGAACGACTGGGCACACTGTTTGAAAAGGATCTTTCACCTGCCCGAATCATCAATGAACTGCAATTCTATCTTGATACCTCTATCGACACAGGGTGTGATCTGGTAATCTTCGAAGAAATCCAGCGCTGTCCACGAGCGCTGACCGCACTTAAATACTTTCGCGAACAAATGCCGGAACTTGCTCTATGTAGCGCCGGTTCCTTGCTCGGGGTCAGTCTGGCCGACGACTCTTTTCCTGTGGGAAAAGTTACTTTTCTGGATTTGTATCCCATGAGTTTCGATGAGTTTCTGGCGGGAATTGGGAAACTGCGTTTAGCAGAATCATTGCGGATACATTTTCTTCGGGAACCACTGCCACAAATAGCGCATGACCAGCTATGGGATTTATGGAAAAGCTACCTTGTACTAGGTGGTTTGCCTGAAGTGGTCAATATCTACAGCGAGCGTCTTGAAAACCCCTACGAAGCGATACAGGCAGCTCGACGCATCCATCGCGACTTATTAGATACCTACATGGCGGATATCGCCAAACATTCCGGCAAAACCAATGCCCTGCATATCGAACGAATCTGGCGCAATGTACCGTTCCAGCTGGCACGCACACAGGACGGGAGTGCGATAAAGTTCCGCTTTAAAGATGCAGTGCCTGGTTTGCGTGGTTATGAACGTCTGTCTTCTCCGATGTGCTGGTTGGAAAACGCCCGGCTTATCCTGAGGACTTCCATCGTAGATCGGGCTGAAACCCCGCTTACCGGATTCGCCAGAGACAACCGGTTCAAGCAGTACTTTTTTGATGTGGGGCTCCTGGCCGCTGTCACAAATATTGATCCGGCCCTAATTTTAAAGTACGATTACGGGAGCTACAAAGGATATGTGGCGGAAAACTTTGTGGCACAGGAACTGCGTGCAGCCGGAGTCCGCGAATTGTTCTGTTGGGAAGGACGGACCTCTGAGGTGGAGTTTCTGCTGGAAACTCCATCGGGCATTATTCCTTTGGAAGTCAAATCAGGGTGGGTAACCCAGTCTAAAAGTCTGAACGTGTTTATAGAACGCTACCGCCCCCCACAGAGTATTATCTTAAGCGCCGGAAATGTGAAACTAAGCGACTCGCGGTTGTATGTGCCGGTTTATGCCGCTGGCCGGCTGGCGAGATTGTTATTGATTCAGAAGCCATAAAGTCTGAGTATTAAATATCGAGGTTGCTGATACGAAAAAAATAACCGATCTGCCTAAAACAGGTCAAACCTGAGGGACTGAAAATAAAACTCCCCGCAGATGTACTCCCCCTTATGCAGCATTCTGCATCTCCATAAACGGCGCCAATGAAGTGATGGATGTCCGCATCATTACCATTGCCCGCTTAATGTGGAAGTTGACAAACATAAAAGCGATAAGTATAGTCTAAAGGGACTGAGGCTGGAGAGGTGTCCGAGTGGTTTAAGGAGGCGGTCTTGAAAACCGTTGAGCTGCAAGGTTCCGGGGGTTCGAATCCCTCCCTCTCCGGTATTAATCGAGAGAAAATTATATATATACAGTGGAGAGGTGCGAGAGCGGTTGAATCGGGCTCCCTGCTAAGGAGTTGTACTCATTCCGGGTACCGTGGGTTCGAATCCCACCCTCTCCGTTTTTTGTGCCCATAGCTCAGCCGGATAGAGCGTTAGATTGCGGATCTAAAGGCCGGAGGTTCGAGTCCTCTTGGGCACGTAGGTAGGCAAGGAGAGATGCGAGAGCGGTTGAATCGGGCGGACTCGAAATCCGTTGAGCTGTTTATCAGTTCCGTGGGTTCGAATCCCACTCTCTCCGTCATTGGACGCTGAATACAGGATTTTTGAAAAGAGGAGAGATGACCGAGAGGCCGAAGGTGCACGCTTGGAAAGCGTGTGTACTTTATTCGAGTACCGAGGGTTCGAATCCCTCTCTCTCCGTATCCCCTTAGCGTTGATAATCAGGCTATACGCTATGAATCAGTGCCCAATTCCGTCAGGACCGGAAGGTAGCAGCGGTAAGCACTTGATTGATGAGACGTAACCAGCTTGGTTGGAGCTAAGGGGTTTTTATGATATTATGGTATATGAAGTAACTGCAACGAAAAAACGACCAAAAGATTTTGATGAATTGGTAGGTCAAGAATTTGTCACTACCACTATTAGGAGTTCAATCAAACGGAGCCGGATAGCCCATGCCTTTCTCTTTTCAGGACCGAGGGGTGTGGGAAAAACATCTGCCGCTAGAATTCTGGCCAAGGCATTAAATTGCGAGCAGGGTCTAACGGATAAACCCTGTGGGGTCTGTATCTCCTGCAAAGCAATTACTCATGGGAATTGTTTGGATGTTATTGAAATTGACGGGGCCTCAAATACTGGCGTTAACGATGTTCGTGCAATAAAGGATGAGATCCTCTTTGCACCCAACAGCAGTCGCTATAAAATTTATATAATCGATGAAGTTCATATGCTTTCCAACAGTGCCTTTAATGCACTGCTGAAAACTATTGAAGAGCCTCCACCCTATATTGTTTTTATTTTTGCTACTACCGAAGTGCATAAGGTGCCCGCTACCATACGTTCGCGCTGCCAGCAGTTCAACTTTCACCTCATTTCCATACAGCAGATAAAGGAAAAGCTGAAGGAGGTGGTGGATGAGATGAAGCTCCAGGCAGAGGATCAGGCCTTATTCTGGCTGGCAAAAGAATCAACCGGCTCACTGCGAGATGCATATACACTTTTAGACCAGGTAATCTCCTTCTCGGACGATCAAATTACACTAAAACGGATTCAGGAAAAACTGGGGATTGTAGGAATTGAGCAGATTAATAAAATTGGAGAAGTGATAATAGATGGAGATAAAAGACATATTCTTGATTATACATCTGACATCTTGGATAAAGGAATATCTGTAGAGCAGTTCGTTATCGAGTTAGTAGAATATTTTAGAAATCTCTTATTTGTAAAGAGCGGCATCAATAAGGAATCCCTTTTATCCTGCTCTCCGGATAATTTCTCTAAAGATGTGATCGAGTTCTTTTCTACTGCTCAACTGGAAAAAGCGATTGAGATGTTTTTGGAATTGTATCGGAACCTTAAATTTTCACTAAATCAGCGCTTTGAACTGGAACTATTGATGAGCAGATTAGCCGAATTAAAAAAGCTAATTATACCTTCAGAACTTATAGGGGAAGTTCAAAAGCTGAAAGCGGATATTCTCTTAAGAGGAAATAGACCGGCAATTGATCAAGGCCGTGAGATTAAACCGGAGCAGGCCCATGAGGGGACACAGATATCTGACAAACAGGATCTGTTGAAACGGCTCATCGAGACAATAAAGAGAGGAAAGCCGGCTTTAGCCTCGTCTTTAGAGAAAATCGATTCTTCCTCCCTCTCAGAGGATCTATTAAGCTTAAGCTTTCAGGCCAGGGATAGATTTTCAGGTGAACATGTGTTAAAAGAGAAAGAGACTGTCAGTAAACAGGTTGCCCAGATACTTAAAAGGCCCGTAAAAGTAGAGATTGACATTCTGGAGTCCGATATCCAGTCAAAACAGGTAATAAATGAAAAAGTAGAGATTGTAAAAAAAGTTTTCAGAGGGGAAATTATAAAAGGAGAATAGAATGGCAATAAATCCCTTAGATATCATTAAGCAGTTTGGGAATATGCAGGAGAAGATGGGTGAGGTACAGGAGAAGATAAGGCGGATCAGTGCTACCGGATATGCCGGGGGAGATATGGTTCAAGTGGAGCTTAATGGGCAGATGGAAGTTCTCAAAATTCATATATCCAGAGAAGTTGTTGACCCGAAGGATATTACCATGCTGGAAGATCTAGTCAGGGCAGCCGTTTCTGATGCTTTGGTTAAAATAAAGGAAAAAGTAAGGGAAGAAGTTTCATCCCTTACAGGGGGATTAAACTTACCTACAGGGTTTATGGGTCTATAAAGTGACTGTTTTAGACAGGGTTATCGGAAGGCTATCCAAACTTCCCGGATTAGGAAAAAAGAGTGCTTCGCGTATCGCCTATTATCTCCTGAAAGCAGACCAGGCATTAGTTAGCTCCCTGGCTATGGATATCATGGAGTTGAAAAGTAAGATTAAAACATGTCCGATCTGTGGAAATTATACAGAAGAGCTCCCATGCAGCATCTGCACAGACACTCATCGGGATAAAGAGACCATTTGTGTCGTTGAGCAGCCGAAAGATTTGCTGTCTATTGAGTCGACTCATGAGTATCATGGTCTCTATCATGTTCTAATGGGGGTGTTATCTCCTATTGATGGTGTGGGGCCCGACGATTTAAGGATAAGAAAACTCTTTGAGAGAATAGACGGAGGAGAGATCAGGGAAGTTATTATTGCCACCAACCCGACAGTAGAGGGGGAAACAACCGCACTCTATTTAATAAATCAGATGAAAGAAAAATCTCTGAAGGTTACGCGATTAGCCTTAGGTTTGCCTGTGGGAGGAGATTTAGAATACGCAGACCGTTTAACCTTAGCAAGAGCGCTTCAGGGAAGACAGAGGATTGAGAGCTAATTATTAATAGGAAAAATATATCCTATACATTTGTTATGTATTCCTGCTCTATTATTTCCCAATGTTATATTTACGTAAAACTGTTTTAAAGCTTATCAATCAGAATGGAGCACTTACCTGAGGGAATTGGCAGAGTCTTTTTTTTAGAATCCAGTATGTTAATAGTCAAATAATATAGCTTCTCTGATTCTAAACGGATTTCCCAACCCCTACCGCTCTTATTGCTTAAAATGGAGATCATATTGCGTTTCAAGGCTAAATCCTCAATACCCAATACCTCAAGGGTGGGGATAATCCAGTCTACGGTTTTTCTTGGTAGAGAGATATATAATCCTATTACATTTTCGATCATAAGGGCAATTGTGGAAAGAGCTGCATAGGGGAGGAATAATGATCGGGGACGGCCTTTTTCTTTCCAGCTGGCAGGACCCTCTTGCTGGGGCGCATATGCCTCCCATAACGTTCCTGATTTGCCTTCTTCAGGGTGAAGGCCCTCTAACAGAAAGTACAGATGTTTGATGGAACATTCCCGTGCAAACTCGAATTTACCATATTTTTCAAGCCCTTTAATGATGACATAAGTAATCCAGGGAAAAACGGATCCATTATATCCGTTTCCCTCCTTATCAAATTCCTTTTCAGAGGCAGAAAGTGATGGGAATGGATTATCCAGTCCGAACTCATCGATATTGGTTAGATGCTGCATGAGTGTTTCACCCTTTACTTCTGTAGGTATTTCTGCCAGAAGGGACCAGAAGGCGGCAGCGGTTTTTACCTTAATCTGTTCGCCCTTGTTGTCAAGGTCATAATAAAAACCATCCTTTTCATTCCACATTAGGGAGCTTATGCGGGTTTTGAGAGAGAAATAGGCTCTTTTATAGCGATAGCTGATCTCTTTGTCATTGAGTACATCCCCCAGTGCGGACATATAAAGGGCATTAATGGCCTGTTGAGTATTAAAATCAATCTGATAAAAACTATCCTGTCTGGGGGCATTGGTCATCATGGTCGCTTCCAAAGGCACAGAGTAGAGGCCATTTTCCTTTTTAAAATTATTTTCCACCCAGATAAAATATTTTTCCAAAACAGGCATGATTTCTCGAACCCGTTTTTTAAATCCTACTTTGTGATAAATATTATACTCCGCCCATGAGAAGAGAGGAGGCATAACACCCTGGGGATTCTCCTTGCTTAATATGGGCTTACCGTTTTTTTCACTGTACTGGCCGCGGATGGCCCCATCCTTTTCCTGCTTCGAGTAAAAGTTATCGAGCAGTGATATGACTGGAAAAAATCTGTTGCTGTAAACTAAAAAGAATGATGAAAAGCAGGCTTCGAACTGATGTATTTTGTCATTCTTGGGATAATTAAAATATATGTTTTGAAGACCATTCTCCGGAGTACCACTTTTCCAAAAATCCTTAATGTAATTCCAGGTAAGATCGTACATGTCCGTCAGGTCTTGGTCATAGAAATGAATTTTTGGAAATTCCTTTTGGGCCACAGATGCTCCTTTATTTTTAATACCCTATTGTATCATCACTTGCGCATACGTCAATTTTATTTTTAATTATGTTAAAGAATGATTGTATTGAAAGAGTTTTTTTCTATAAAAAAATATAAGCATAACCCCGGCGCGGCGTCAAGTTTTAAGAAAGAAGATTTTTACGCAGAGGTGGCAGAGAGGTATGATGTTCAGTATTAGGGCATGTGGGTTGACATTGAGAAGCCGGCTGTGTTTAATGTGCCCAGGTATGGACAGAGAAGAGCTTTATATTACCGCACACCTGGCGCGTCTTGAACTTTCAGAAGAAGAGATTGATCGATTTCAGGCGGCCGTACTTCAGCTGCTTAAGTATTTTGACAAGATGATGGAAATGGATGTGGAAAATTTAAAGCCCACGACACAATTAATAGAAAATAATCGCTTAAGAGAGGATGTTTTATCTGATTACGACATGACGGATCAGCTTCTTCAGAGCGCGCCGGAGCTGGAAGAAAGATTCGTGGTTATTCCCAATGTGCTATGATATATATAGAGGATCACTGGCAAGGTCTCTTTTTAAAACCTCAGCAATTAAAAAAATGGAAGAAATATGCTAATTCTGCAGATAAAAAAATAGGCGCCTTCCTTCAATTTAAACCTGATTTAGCACATATTAGTTCCGCAGAGCACGGAGAGCTTGAAGGTGTACCATTTGCCGTAAAAGATAATATTGCAGTGAGACCCTTCAAGCTTACCTGCGGATCCAGAATGCTTAAAAGTTTAAACTCTCCCTATACAGCCACAGCCGTTAAAAAACTGCAGGCCCGAGGCGGTGTTGTCGTAGGAAAAACCAATCTTGATGAGTTCGGCATGGGTTCATCTACTGAAAACTCAAGCCTCGCTAAAACGGTCAATCCGTGGGATCTGTCCAGAGTACCCGGCGGCTCAAGCGGAGGGTCGGCTGCTGCTGTTGCCGCAGGCATTGTTCCCTTTGCCCTGGGTTCAGATACCGGAGGTTCTGTGCGTCAGCCAGCGGCATTCTGCGGTGTGTATGGCCTTAAACCGACCTACGGTACGGTTTCCCGATATGGTCTGGTAGCCTATGCATCTTCTCTGGAGGTTATCGGAGTCATTGCCAAAAGAGTGGATACTGCCAGGATGGTATTTTCTATAATGCATGGTCAGGATGATCTGGACCATTCTTCTTTAGAATATCAGCCCCTGCCTGAAGTTCCTGAGCATCTCACAGTAGGCATACCCATTGAATGCAGCCGGGATCTTCATTACGATATTGATAAATCATTTAAAAAAACTAAAGATACTCTTGGAGAATTAGGGTTTACTGTGCAGGAGATCTCGATTCCCAGCCTGGATTATGTGGTATCCGCTTATTATGTGATTGCCACTGCAGAGGCAAGCGCCAACTTAGCCCGTTTCGACGGCATTCGCTTTGGAGAGCGGGCAATTGAAGCGGATAATCCGGAAGAGCTGATTCTCCTCTCAAGAAGCAGGGGATTAGGAGATGAAGTCAAGTTAAGAATTCTACTTGGTACATATGTACTGCGTTCCGGGTTTCAGGATCAGTACTATTTAAGGGCCCAGAAAATCAGAACAGCCATCCGAATGGATTTCGAGAAGGCTTATTCCGGGGTAGACCTGATACTCATGCCCGTATATTCTTATCCCCCTTTTAAATTCGGCGGTGACGGTCTTGACCCCTTCTCCCAGAAACTGGCTGATATATTCACATGCACTGCAAATCTGGCTGGTATCCCGGCCATGAGTTTTCCCGCCTCAATGGAGAATGGACTGCCCATCGGTATGCAGTTTCTGGCACCCCCTTTTGGGGAAGAGTTGCTCTTTAAGGCCTGTTCTATTTTTGAGAAGATCTTTCCGGCTCCCGATTCCCCAATATATTCTACGGAATGGAGTGAATAGTTGTTTCAGTCTTTCATAGGGCTGGAAATACATATCCAGCTGCTTACCAGGAGTAAAGTGTTCTGCGGCTGCAAAGCGGCATTTGGCGAAGAACCTAATTCGAATGTCTGTCCCATCTGTATGGGTTATCCCGGGGTTCTGCCGGCTTTAAATGAGCAGGCCATAAAAATGGCTTACTTGGTTGCCCGGGCCCTGGATTGCAGTTTAAGCAAACAGGCGGTTTTTGAACGGAAGAATTACTTCTACCCGGATCTGCCCAAGAACTATCAGATTTCACAGTTCTCCTCTCCGGTCGGACAGAATGGATATATGGATATTGAGTTTAGAAGGAGAAAGAAAAAAGTAAGTATACGAGAAGTACATCTTGAAGAAGATGCAGGCAAGATGATCCATGCAGGAGATATATCTCTTTTAGATTTTAATCGGGCTGGAACCCCCCTTTTAGAAATCGTTACTCAGCCGGATTTAGAGGTTGGAGAAGAAGCTGAGTTTTTTCTAAAGCAGTTAAGACGCCTTGTTCGTTACCTGGGAGTGTGTGACGGCAATATGGAAGAAGGCTCCCTGCGCTGCGATGCCAATATTTCAGTGAATCATTTAGGCAGAGGATTGGGCAGTAAGGTGGAAATAAAGAATTTGAACTCTTTTAAATTTGTGCGCAAGGCCTTGAATTTTGAAATTGAACGCCAGCAGGATATTCTTGCAAGGGGCGGATCTATAACACAGGAGACAAGGCTCTGGAATGAGAACCGGGACGTAACAGAGGTCATGCGCACCAAAGAGAGCGCCCATGATTACCGATATTTTCCTGAGCCCGATCTTCCTTCATTCAAACCGGATAAGGCCTTTTTAAAATCCATTGAGACTTCAATGATTGAGCTTCCCAATCTGAGAAGACAGCGCCTGATACGCGCATGCTTACTGACAGAGCAACAGGCGGATTTTATCTGCGAAGAACGGGAAACTACCGATTTTTTTGAAAGAGCACTTTCCTGCGGAGCTGAGCCGCAGGCGGCTGCCGTGTGGCTGGCTTCGGATATTCAGAAGATGCTGAATCGAAGCGGAATTTCTATTTCGGAAAGCCCCCTGACTCCTGAGAGATTTGCAGAGATGCTTACACTTATCTCTCAAAAGAGGATACATGGAAAGATAGCCAAGCAGGTTCTGGAGGTTATTTTTGATGAGAATAAATCCCCAGAGAGGATTATCAAAGAGAGGAATTGGGAGCAGATTACAGACCGGAAGATTCTTAAGGGAGTCGTTGATAAGGTTTTAGAGAGGAATTCTCCCGTTGTAAAGCAGATTACACAGGGAGATCCGAAGCCCCTGGGCTATCTAATGGGTGAGATTATGAAGCTTACCTCTGGAAGAGCAGAGCCAGGGCTGGTTAAGGAACTGTTGAATGAACATCTTTACCTCTCCTTTATCCAGGTACTCTCCATGGGAGGAGCTATAACTGGCAAGGTAAACGGAGCCGGGGATATTTCTCCCGGAGATTTGAATGATGTGATACGGCAGGTTGAAGAGCAAGGGGATATTCCAAAGAGTATCCGGTTTGAGGAAATTGAAATCAGCAGGATTTTGAGTGAGGAGATTACTCCGGAAGACTGGTCCTCTTTGATTATTGCTCTTGATTCTTATCTCAATAGAGGAAATACATCCGGTATAGTTGTTGCTCATGGAACGGATACCCTGGCCTATACGGCTTCCCTTCTGTTCTGGTTTTTTCCTGACCCACCCGTTCCTGTAGTGTTGACTGCAGCTCTCAATGCTGAGGAAGCAGCGGAGAACCTGAGCGCTGCCGTCGTGTACGCATCGGAGAAGAAAGGCGGGATCTATGTGTCACTGGGCAAAACACTTCTATCTCCTCTGAACCTGAAGTTTGAGCGTATAGCCCACAATGGGTTTAAGAACTGGAATCTCCAGTCCCCTCTGTACTGCAGTAAGGATTTATCCCTCAGCCTGCTACCATTATCAGATAGGAAGGAGCTTACTCTGGCTATCGAACAGGCGATCAACCAGGTCTGTATTCTAAAAATTTTTCCGGGCATGAGAGGGGATTATCTTATTTCCCTTATGAACACAGGAGTTAAGTATTTCATCCTTGAACTGTATGACACAGGAACGGCGAATTTGAGGGAATCTCCCTATTCTCTTAAGAAAGCCTTTTTGGAGGGTAAGGAGAGGGGCGTCCTCTTTTTCTGTACCTCACAGCAGGAGGGTATCGTTGATTTCTCGGGGTATATCACATCCCATGAATTATGGAGAGAGGGAGCAATACCCATGGGTTCCCTGACAACAGAATCCACCTTTACACGGCTGATTGTTTCCCTTTTGGCCTCGGAATCGGATGAAGACCTGTTACGACTTATGGAGGAGTTTAGTGAGGACATTAATTTCAGAGCTTAAAGAGCATCTCGGAAGACAAGTCAGTGTATGCGGCTGGGTGCACCGCATCCGGGAGCTGGGAAAGATCTCCTTTGTCCTGCTCAGGGACCGCTCCGGATTAATCCAGCTCGTTTTAGACGGCAAAGCGGATTTCCCGGTTGAATCGGTTATTTCAGCAGCCGGCACAGTTTCTGAAAATGAAAAAGCCCCTGGAGGCCTTGAGATTCATGTGGCTGAGATTGAGCTGATGGCCCGGGCGGCTTTAGATTTGCCCGTGCCTGTTAATCAGGATCCGGATAAGCTCTCCCTGGATGCCATCTTAGAGCATAGAATCATCTCTCTGCGCAATCCGAAGATCCTCTCAATTTTCCGCCTCCAGTCCAATATTCTCAAATTTTTTGCCACGCATATGCGAAGTGAGGGATTTACGGAGATCAAAACATCCAAGCTCATAGGCACGGAAACCGAGGGAGGAACCGGACTCTTTTCAGTCGATTATTTTGACAGCCGCGTTTATCTTGCTCAATCCCCACAGTTTTACAAACAGGCCATGATCTCTTCCGGTCTGGAGAGAGTTTTTGAGATCGGACATGCCTACCGGGCTGAGAAGCACGAGACTCCCAGGCATCTTAACGAGTATGTATCGCTGGATGTGGAAATGGCCTTTATCCATAGCGAGCAGGATCTGATGGATCTGGAAGTAAGGATTCTAAAGACAATTTTCAAAGGCCTGGCCGAGGAGAACCGGGAGGAGCTCGAGATCTGGAATGCCTCTGTACCGGGTATTGATCTGGTGGATCAGATTCCCAGGATGACCCATGATAGAGCCAGGGAGATCATATCTATTGAGGGAGGAAGAAAGGTTTACGAGATCAACCCGGAGGGAGAGAGGCTGCTCTGTGACTGGGCATTGAGAGAGCACGGAATTGAGGCCGTATTTGTTTACAGCTTCCCGAGGAAAAAGCGGCCCTTCTATACCTATCCCCTGGATCAACGCTCAACCATGTCCTTCGACTGCCTGTTCCGGGGATTGGAGATAACCACGGGGGGCAGGAGAATCAATGAATACTCGATGCTCATGGATAGTATAGCGCGCTTTAGCCTTAGCCATGAGAGCCTCTCCGATTACATACAGATCTTCAAGTACGGCTGCCCTCCCCACGGGGGCTTTGCGATTGGGTTAGAGCGCTTAACTCAGAAGATCTTAAGCCTTGCCAATGTAAAAGAGGCTTCTCTCTTTCCAAGGGACAGAAGAAGAGTAAGACCATAAGAAGAAAGCCCTGCAGCGCTTACGCCCCAGGGCCTGTTTGTAACTAAGAGTTTTTGGCGAATCTTGATCGATTGAACGATCTATAGCTTATTCTATAGGCTCATCAGGTATGCGTATCCACTGGACGAGTGCTTTTCTACCGGCAACCTCTACTGCATCCTTGAAAAGATCATCCGTAGAAGATATCCTGCCCAGATACCAGGTCCATTTTCTGTAACCTTCTTCATCTAAATCTTCCCGACGACAGTACGAGTTATAAAATACAATCAAGCCAAGTTTCAGTTCATCTTTACTGGCCTTGTGGGAAGGAATGACGGCGATGGTCCATTCTTTCTCACCGCTTACGACATACAGGACCTCGGCCTGATTCTTGGTCTCAGCAGAGGCTGGGGTGAGGACCTTGGCTACGAGAAAATAATTATCCAACAGAGATTTATCACGCGTGGCGCAGAGAACCTCATCCTTCTTGAAATCGATTCCTCCCACAGTCTTTGTGGGTGTGGTCACCTTGCTGCTGACCGCCTTGCCGGCTTTCTCACCTACCACGTCGGTGATTGTCTCACAGCCTGTCATGATGAATAAAACAAAGATCGTAGATGCAATTAAAAAAATCCTTTTCATTCTTGTCCTCCATTTTGTCTAGATATGACATCAGTTTAAGGAACATATAAGCCTTAGTCAACAGATTAAAGTTATTATGCTTTCAATTGACCCGGTTGACTGGGAAATATCAACTTAGTATCATGCCTGCATGAGCAGGTATCCATTTTCTGTTATTGAGAAGAAGTGGCAGGATTACTGGGAAAAAAATAAAACCTTCTGTGTAACTGAAGACCCCGATATTCCTGAAGAAAAGCGTGTCTATGTGCTGGATATGTTTCCATACCCCTCCTCCGCCGGGCTTCATGTAGGTCATCCCGAGGGGTACACGGCAACCGATATCTACTGCAGATACTTAAGGATGAACGGATATCATGTGCTTCACCCCATGGGTTTTGATTCCTTCGGCTTGCCGGCTGAAAACTACGCCATGAAAACGGGAACACATCCCAAAATATCCACAGAAACCAATATTAAACTCTTTGAATCACAGATTAAAGCGCTCGGTTTCTCCTACGACTGGGACAGGCAGATCTCCACCCATGAGCCCGAATACTATAAATGGACCCAATGGATATTCTTAAAGCTGTGGGAACAGGGTCTGGCCTATGAGGCGGAGATTCCCATTAACTGGTGTCCCTCCTGCCTGACCGGCCTGGCAAATGAAGAGGTAAAAGACGGGAAATGCGAGCGATGCAGCTCTATTGTCGAGAGAAGGAACTTGAGGCAGTGGATGCTGAAGATTACAGCGTATGCGGATCACCTGCTTAAGGATCTGGATAAATTAGACTGGTCCGAATCCCTGAAGCTGATGCAGAGAAATTGGATAGGCCGTAGCGAGGGTGCCAATGTCCATTTCCCGCTGGCAGAGGTTGAGGGAACTATTGAAGTGTATACAACCCGTCCCGATACTCTCTTCGGCGCCACTTATATGGTTTTAGCCCCTGAGCATCCATTGGTAGAAAGAGTGACTACGGAGCAACATAGAGCTGAGGTGGAGCGGTACATCCAAAATGCCAGGATGAAGTCCGACCTGGAGCGGACAGATCTGGCAAAGGATAAAACGGGCGTCTTTACCGGGGGATTTGCCGTCAACCCTGTAAACAATCAAAAAATTCCGGTCTGGATTTCGGATTACATCCTCATCTCCTACGGTACAGGCGCAATAATGGCGGTGCCCGCGCATGATCAGCGGGATTTTGAGTTTGCCTGCATATATAAGCTTCCAATTGTCCAGGTTGTGTCCAGGGACGGAACTGAATACCATCTGAAAAGCGCTACTGTTGAGGACGGGATTGCCATTAACTCGGGTGAATTCAACGGGCTGACAACCCTTAAGTTTAAGAAACAGATCACTGAATGGCTAAAGCAGCGTGGGCTCGGTGAGAAGGCTGTTAATTTTAAGCTCAGGGACTGGGTTTTTTCCAGGCAGCGCTACTGGGGGGAGCCAATACCCCTGATTCACTGCACGAAGTGCGGCATAGTGCCCGTACCCTATGAAGAGCTGCCTTTAATTCTCCCGGAGGTTGACATCTACAAGCCCATGGGAAGCGGGGAATCCCCACTGGCTAATATAGAGGAATGGGTTAATACGGAATGCCCGAAGTGCGGGGGTAAGGCCATGCGTGAAACCAATACCATGCCGCAGTGGGCAGGGTCATGCTGGTACTATTTGCGCTACCTGGATCCTCATAATGATAAGGAATTTGCCTCCCGCAAGAAGGTTGATTACTGGATGCCCGTTAAGCTGTATGTGGGAGGGGCGGAGCATGCGGTTCTCCATCTCCTCTATGCCCGCTTTTGGCATAAGGTATTGTTTGATCTGGACTTAGTGAATACGGATGAGCCCTTTATGCGCCTGATCAATCAGGGAATGATCCTGGGTGAAGGCGGGGTCAAGATGTCTAAATCTCTAGGGAACGTAATCAATCCCGATAAGGTTATCGCTGAATACGGGGCCGATTCCATGCGCCTCTATGAGATGTTCATGGGTCCTCTGGAAGTGTCAAAGCCCTGGTCCACCCGGGGTATTGCCGGTATTAAACGATTCATCGACAGGGTCTGGCGAATTTCCGAGATGGAAATCACAGGGGAAAAACCGCCGGAAAGAGTACTTAAACTGCTGCATAAGACCATCAAGAAGATAAACGGTGATACTGAGGCCCTCCAGTTTAATACGGCTATTGCCCAGATGATGATCTATACCGGTGAGCTTATTGGATTGGAGAAGCTCTATAAGGAACTGTGGGAGCCCTTTGTTTTACTGCTCGCCCCATATGCACCGCATCTGGCTGAAGAACTGTGGGATAAGCTGGGACGCCCTGCCTCTGTGGCCGAACAATCCTGGCCGGAGTGGATAGAAGCCCTGGCACAGGAGGACATTAAGACCATTGTCTTTCAGATCAACGGCAAGATCAGAGCCAGGGTGGAGGTTCCTGCCGGATTGTCACAGGATGCCTTAAAGGACAGGGCACTGAATCATGCCAGGATAAAAGAGCTTCTTAAGGGCAGAGAGCCTTCAAAGATCATCGCTGTTCCGGAAAAGCTGGTGAATATCGTTGTTAAAGAGGGATAACTTTCACCTCAGGCAGGAGAAGATCTACACATACTTAGAAGACCGGAAGTTAGAAGCCGTACTCCTTGCGGATCTTGAGGGACAGAGGAATAAATCACTGCGCTATCTCTGCGGGCATCCCCGGGATGCCCTGCTCTTTCTTTTTGCAGGAGGCAGTTCAACTCTCCTGCCCTGGGATGTACCCCCGGCCGAAGAGAGAGCCTCAGTTGATAGAATAATACCTTACACAGACTATGACCGATCCATTCCCGATGCAGTCGGCGGGATTATTAAGGAACGGGGAATGGATCTCTCTTCCAGGGTTGAGATCTCAGGAAGATTTTTCTTTCCCTCGGTTACCGAGCTTAAGCAGGTTCTGCCAGAGGTGGAGTTTATCTGTCAGGATGAAGGAATTGATGCTTTTATTCTTAACTTAAGAAGTGTAAAAGACAGCGAAGAGATCAGTCTAATGAGAGAAGCAGCGCATATTACAAATGAGATTATTGACGGTATAGAGCGCCTGCTCAGTGATAAACCCGGGAAAATTACAGAGCTCGAACTTGCCTTTTATATCGAAGCTAAGGCCAGAGAAATGGGGGCTGAGGGATTAGGCTTTGAAACTCTGGTTGCTTCGCCCCAGAGAAGTTTTGCCGTTCATACCTTTCCGAATTACACCACCCAAACTATTGGCGGAAGGGGCATTTCCATAGTGGATTTTGGTGTAAGATTTTCCGGTTATACCAGTGATGTTACCCTGAGTATTATCCGAAAGCCATTGAACCAGGTTCAGAAGAAGATGATTCAGGCTGTAGAAGATGTCTATGATCTTGCTTTGTCCCTGATTGCTTTCGGGAAGAAGCCTTCCGTGATTGCTCAGGGTGTTGATGAAGCTTTCCGGGAAAGAGGCTTCAGGATGCCCCACGGCCTGGGACATGGTATTGGATTGGATGCCCACGAAAAACCCCTATTACGTTCCGAGACTCAGGGTAAGAGTGAAAAAGCTATCTGTGACGGCATGGTATTTGCGATTGAGCCCGGGCTCTATCATCCGGAAGCAGGGGGTATTCGCCTGGAGAATGATATTCTGTTTACTGAGGGTAAAGCTGAAGTGCTGACAGACGCTCATTTTATCAGGTTACCTGTATAGGAGGAAGTATGGTTTATGGGAACGGTTTTACAATACAAACCAGGGGTTTTTCAGATATAAAGAATATCACTAAGGAAGTACAGAATATTGTCGATAAATCTGAAATTAAAAATGGTTTAGTCAATGTTTTTGCAATAGGATCCACAGCCTCAATTTCAACTATTGAGTATGAACCGGCACTGGTAGAGGATATGCGGGAGCAGCTGGATAGCCTGGTGCCTCAAGACCTGAAGAGCCGGCATTCGCAGACCTGGGGTGATGATAACGGCTTTTCCCATATCCGGGCCACATTTATGGGACCAGGAATTACAGCTCCCCTGGTTGAAGGCTCTGTTCTTCTGGGAACATGGCAGCAGATCGTGGTTATTGATCACGATAATCGCCCACGTTCCCGAAAGGTATTCATCCAGGTTATGGGCGAATAAATGAGGGTATTTTTTTATGTGATCCGCTTACAATGCCTGGTTCTATCTGAAGGAATATTGTAATGCTCCTAATGAGAGTTGTAAATCAGAATGCGCCTTTAACGAATCAGATGAAACTGTCCGGCAGGGGAGGCGGAGAAAAATCAAGAGAGGATGTTCGTTACGGGAGAAATACAATATCGGGCCGTTTTTCTTGAAGCTTCCCGACTCCTCAACCCCTCCGTTCCGTATCTGGGTCTTCTCTTTCCTTCTCCCCCCCCCCTCTTTCTTACGTCAACCGCCTTTCCATCCGGCTACCGCCTCGTATTTCGGATAGACTAGAAAACTCTCACCGCCTCAAGCTTACGTTCTCCCCCTGGGGGAGAAGATCACAATTCCGATCCGCTTCAACAATGATGTGAACTGGGATCCGAATAAATAACGTCCATACGTGACGAGACCGGATTACTGTTACCTTTTCTTGCCTAAACCGATTTACTTTATCCCCATCGGTCGCACGGCACGTCCTGTGCCGTGCTTGATTTCTTCCGCCACCACACCATGGCCATGGACGGCCATGGTGTGGTGGCGGTAATGGGGGGGAAGAAATTAAGAATCAAAAGGAGCAGCAGTCGTTTGCTGGCTATTCTTCGCTGTAGTCATACTGTAGAGGGGGATCTCCGGCTTTTTCAGTAATTCTTGGATATGCTACGTTTTCCTCATCACCACGGTCGTATTTACCCAATACTTCAATCGTGTGAATTAAACGATCGCCATAGTCAAAAAGGTACTTGAAATGTTTGCCTTTTCTAAGCCTAAGATTTCGAATTTCGGTCTTAGCGGCGGTTCCGCTCGGCTCTGCTCCGATAGACGAGGTATCTCCACCAATAGGATTACCGGAGTATTCGCTACTCTCATCACCTATACGATTGCTTATGTAGAACGAGAACAGGTGATCTTTGTCCCAACCAAAGGCATCCTGTATTTGCAGGTGCAGATCATATAAGGTGTCATCACCTTCAATTTCAATACTTCGGTAAACAGTACCACTCGGTTCCTCCAATCTAATGGAGTCCAGTGTTACTCGAAACTGATAAATCTTAATCGGCTGATTCAGAAGGGCAACCAGCTCTTCCTGAGTGTTAACCTGTGCCGCTGAACGCAGAATCCGATCGGTTTTTGCCATGTCGGTTAAACAGCACATTTTATACTTCTTCCCGCTCCCACAGGGACATGGATCATTTCTTCCGATTTTGACCATTGGTTCTACCTTTAATTCACTAATAATCTTTGAGGATCACGAAAGTCGGCTAATGCAGTTTGGTGAAAAACATTATACCTATTATGGCTGCCTGGGAAGATTTTTTCAAGCCTAGGCCCTATGTCCCATCAAGGGATGTTGGGATTAATGCGTTTTCGCCGAAGAGAAGGTTTCCAGGATAGAAAAAATTGGTAATGGGTCGGTTATGAACTTAATAAGAATTGCCTTATGCTTGCTTTCAATTTTTAAACAAGCAATACTCTAAGAAGGAGGTAAAAAAATGAAACCAAGCAGTTACTACATTTCTCGTAAAGAAAAACTCTTGAAGGATTTTGATAAAACAGCAAACCTCATCAGAGACCTTGTTGTCTCAAGCTACGGATCGGATTTTGCAGATACGCTTTACAGAGAAGTGCGGCAAGAATATGAGGAACTTATTCCACAAATCCCCCACGTTGAGGGTTTCAGGGGAGGTACACTTAATACATTTCTCCTTATCACAGCCCAAGAGCTGGCAGTCTATAAGGTCATGAAAAAACAAGGCAAGACAGCCGGAGACGCTTGGGAGGTTTGTCATAAAGCACTGAGATTGAGAATGGAGAGGTTCCCCAAAATCAAACGTTGGCTGTTAGCTCATCTTATGTATTCAAGTTTTGTGAAAAGAAGAATGCAAAAACGGGCAGAAGAAGGTCAACAACACAAATTTGGAGATTTTGAGGTTAAATATGTTATAGGAAATGGGGAAAACTTCGATTTTGGTGTGGATTATATAGCGTGTGGCAATTACAAATTTATGCAGGATCAAGGAGCAGAAGAATTTGCTCCATACGTTTGTATGTCAGACATTGCTTTAAGTGATGCATTGGGATGGGGATTAATCAGAACCGAAACACTTGCTGACGGCTCCGAGAGATGTGATTTCAGATTCAAAAAAGGAGGAAAAACACAGATTTCTTCCAAGACTCCTAAAGTGCAGTCAACGATCGAAGGAATAAGTAAGAAAGAGGCAAAGCAAAATCTATAATCATTGATTTCTAGGCGCTATAATATTTTCCTTCCTTTAATTAATTAACAGCATCCAGGCTCATTTTATTACCGGATGAAAGGAGCAGTAATACAGATTTCGCCCATATTGGGTGTGGGTTGGTCAATAAATGACAAAGTCAAAAAATGGAACCATATAAAAATATGTATTATTATATTGCCCTTTTTGCGTTTTCTTGATAACATATTCGAGTGAATAAAGTTCAGTTTAAGTGGGACGAAAAGAAGAACCGAGAGAATCAGGAGAAACATGGAGTTCCATTCAACCTGGCACAATATGCATTCTCCGATCCGAAGCGTGTGATCGTAGAGGATGCCGGCCATGGCTAGACCGAACAACGGTACTATTGTTTCGGCAAAGTTGGGGATCGAATCATGACAGTATGATTTACTTACCGTAAGAGAAGGATTCGAATCATCGGTGCTGGATATTGGCGGAAAGGAAGGGA
>JAUWZD010000121.1 GCA_030615505.1 Spirochaetales bacterium
GGAACGAGTTCTCCATACTCAAGAATTCCTTTAGCATATCCCGGCCTTATTATTACAGCGGCAATTGCTCCGGAAATAGCCATGACAGCTCCGACGGAAAGGTCAATACCTCCGGTTGCAAATACTAATGTCATACCAATAGAAAGCAGCATAACGGGAGCGCCCCGATTTAAAATATCAATTAGACTTCCAAAGAGATGTCCTTCCTTTATTTCCAGGTGTAAAAATCCTTTTGTAAAAATAAGATTGAAAAGAATTATGGCTCCTAAAGCGACCAGAGGCCAGATTAGCTTTTTTAATTGGTAACTTCTTCTAAGATCTCTCCGGTTGAGCATGGCATCTACCCCTCTGCTATTGTACGCATTATAACTTTTTGATCGATTTGCTTACCCGTTAGTTCAGCAATCTTACACCTGTCCCGCAATACAGCTATGCGCTGACAGCATCGAATCATTTCTTCCAGTTCTGATGAAATGAACAGAATCGCCATTCCCTTTCGGCTGAGTGATAGAATCAACTGCTGGATTTCGGCTTTTGTACCCACATCAATTCCGCGTGTAGGTTCATCCAGGATGAGGAATCTTGGATTTGAGGCAAGCCAGCGAGCAACAATCACCTTCTGCTGGTTCCCACCGCTTAGATTTTTAGTGATTTGATCCGCAGTAGGAGTAATAATATTTAAAGCCTTGATATACCTGTCTGCAATTTCCTCCTGTCTTTTTCTTGATAGATATTTAAATACACCATTTTTTGCCTGGAGAGCAAGGATGATATTTTCCCGCACAGTAAGTTCGGGGATGATTCCTTCCGATATACGATTTTCAGGACAAAAGCCAAAATTATTTTCAATTGCCTTTTTCGGGGAAGAGATAGAAATTCTCTTACCATCCAGCAGAGTGTTTCCTCTTTCAGGTTTATCGATTCCAAAGAGAAGCCTGGCTATTTCTGTCCTGCCCGAACCCAGGAGCCCTGCCAGCCCAAGAACTTCACCTTTGCATATGTCAAGATCAAAGGC
Organism: Spirochaetales bacterium; assembly: GCA_030615505.1. Taxonomy (GTDB): domain Bacteria; phylum Spirochaetota; class Spirochaetia; order SZUA-6; family DRHE01; genus JAUWZD01. The sequence goes on from JAUWZD010000121.1 coordinate 1,016, forward strand.
TGAAATTGAACCTCTTCTTTCCATACTGCGAACCTGTAAGAACACCTTATTGGGGGATTTTTTTTCTCCTCTTAATCTTTCAGGAGCTTTGTACTGGAATTCCACCAGTTCTTTCCCCAACATTCGAGCGATGAGTTCAACCCGTGGAAGAGTTGAGGTTTCATATTCACCTACCAATTTGCCGTTTCTAAGAACGGTAATTCGGTCTGATATTTCGTAAATCTGATTAATAAAGTGGGTGATAAAGATGATGCTCAATCCCTCACTTTTCAGCTTTCGCATTACGGAAAAGAGTTGTTCGACCTCGGCTGCATCGAGACTGGAGGTTGCTTCATCTAAAATTAATATTTTTGCCGAGATATCTAAGGCGCGGGCAATAGACACCATCTGCTGAATTGCAATTGAGTAAGAGGATAAGGGCTTTGTAAGATCAATGTGTATATCCAGCTTTTTTAGTGCAGTTTCAGCACGTGCATTAATTTCCTTCCAGTCGATCATTCCCCTGCGTATCGGCTGGCGGCCTAAAAAGATGTTTTCGGCTACTGAAAGATTTGGAATAAGGTTGATCTCCTGGTATACGGTACTGATTCCCGATTTTGTAGCTTCCATAGGTGAATGCGCTTCAAATAATTTATCTTCAAAAAAAATCCCACCCCCCGTATCCTTCCTGTAAAGTCCGGTAACTACCTTAATCAGAGTAGATTTACCTGCGCCATTTTCTCCCATCAAGCCATGAATTTCACCCTTTCTGAGGGTAAAATTTACATCAGCAAGAGCTTTCACACCCGGAAAGCTATTGCTTAATTTTTCTATTTTAAGAATTGGAACGGTACTCACTATTGCACCATTCTATCTTAAGAGATTACTTTAGTATTTTCTTTTGGGAAGTACTTCCGCTGCAACCTCTTGAGGAAAAACCTGGTCATTTTGTTTTATCCACTTCGGAAGCTTCTCGCCAACAATGGATCTGGCAATTGCATCAAAGGCTAAAGGACCGAGGAGGGGGTTGCATTCTACGCTGCAGTTCAATTTGCCTTCGATCATTGCCTCGAAAGCTCCTCTTACTCCATCAATAGAAATTAGTATTACATCTTTGCCCGGATTCAAGCCGTACTCCTCAATAGCCTGAATTGCTCCAAGGGCCATATCGTCGTTATGAGCATAAACAGCATGGATATTTTTCCCTTCAGCCTTGAGAAAGGCCTCCATTACCTCTTTGCCCTTTGCCCTGGTAAAGTCGCCTGACTGGGATTTTATGATCTTCATGTCCGGATATTTAGCGATAATTTCTTCAAAACCCTTTTTCCTGTCAATAGCAGGTGCTGAGCCTGGTGTACCCTGAAGTTCTACGATATTTGCCTTTTCGTTTAACTTTTTAGCCAGCCATTTGGCCGCTTCCTGGCCCTCAAATACAAAATCAGAGGCTATCAGGGTTGTGTAGAGTGAATCATCGGATACTTTAATTCCACGGTCTACCAAAACAACCGGAATACCGGCAGCTTTGACCTCTTTGAGCACCGGTTCCCATCCTGTTTCAACCACTGGAGCAAGAATAATTCCATCTACCTTTTGGGCAATGAAGGACCTGAGCGCTTTAATCTGGTTTTCCTGCTTCTGCTGGGCATCAGAGAACTTCAGATTAATCCCGCGCTTGGCTGCTTCGGATCTAATTGAATCTGTTTCCGCAGACCTCCAGGCGCTCTCTGCTCCGATCTGTGAGAAGCCAATAGTCAGCGTCTTATCTCCCGGTTCTTCTTTCTGACCACCGGCGAATACCATAGAAGTGCAGAGTACCATTAATGCAATTATTAATGGTGCTGTCCTTAATAGTTTTTTCATTTGGACCTCCCATAATTTGGTTTTGCGAAATAATAAGCAAAAAATATGCCAACCTTTTTATTTTTTCTTATCTCTTTAATTCATTATATAAAGAATAATTAGAATGACAAATAATAAAGTTGACGTTATGAGTTCATTCATGTATAAATATTACACACGCTAAGTGTGTAGAAGTGTGTAAAAAGGATACAAATAATGGGCGATGAGATTCTTATAATTGACGATAAAGTTAAACTCTGTAAAAGCCTTGCTCAAAATTTTAATAATATCGGGTATAAAAGCTATTACTCAACTAACAGTCATGGTGCAATAAGTTTAGTCTCCAAATACAATATCAAAGCTGTACTTTTAGATGTAATGCTTGGAGAGGAAAATGGCCTGGATGTTCTTAAAAAGCTATTAACTTTAAATGACAAGCTTCCCGTTATCATGATCACCGGCTACGGTACCATAGAAACAGCTGTTAAATCGATAAAGACCGGAGCGTTTGATTATGTGCAAAAACCCCTGAACTTCAACAAGCTGTTAAAGGTTATTGAGAATGCTATTGAATTGTACAATCTGAGTGAAGAAAATTATAATTTAAAAAACAGGATAGTTGATTTATCTCCTGAAATGATAATACAAGACAAGAAGATGAAGGATTTATGTAATAAGGCAAAACGATTAGCCTCTACTGATATACCTGTATTGATCTGTGGCGAGAATGGCACAGGCAAAGAACTGATAGCGGATTTTATACATAAAAATTCAATAAGAAATATTTATAGGATGGTGAAAGTTAATTGTACTGCTTTTCCTGAAAACCTGCTCGATAACGAATTATTCGGGCATGAGAAAGGTGCTTATACAGGAGCAGACTCTCAATATATAGGGGTTTTTGAGAAATCTCATAAAAGTACATTATTTCTCGATGAAATAGGGGATATGGTTTTTGCTACGCAATCGAAAATATTGAGGACACTTCAAAACAAGGAAATCAGGCGTATTGGAGGCAGCAAGACCATTAAGGTGGATATGCGTTTTATTGCTTCTACGAATAAAGACTTGGAAAAGCTGATCGTTGAAAAAAGGTTTAGGGAGGATCTTTTTTATCGATTGAATGCGGCAACACTCAAAATTCCGCCATTAAGAGAGAGAAAAGAAGATATTCCTCTGCTCATTAAATACTTTATAAAAGAATTTTCAAAGAACAATTTAAAAAAGATAAAATATGTAAGCGATAAAGTTTTAAAAAAATTTTTGGAATACAATTGGCCCGGAAATATCAGGGAATTGAAGAATACCATAAATTATGCAACAGCAATATCATTGAAGGATTTTGTTGATATTGAGGACCTTCCTGCTATTTTTACGGATATTGGAAAAGATGATAAGGAAGATGGTATTCTTGCGGAGTCAGAAAAAAGATTAATATTAAAGATGCTGCAAAAATCAAACTATAACAAGAAGAAAACAGCAGAGATGCTGAAAATCAGCAGAAAAACTCTCTATAATAAGCTCAGGAAGTATGAGATATCAATTGAAAGATAATGATCCTATAGATCACCCATTGTTGAAATTAAGGAATATAAATCTCAATATAGAAAATATCAGGATGCTTAATAGAATTAATCTGGAAATAGAGCGCTCGGAAGTACATGCATTAGTCGGAGAACACGGGGCGGGAAAATCTTCTGTAGGCCTTTTAATAAGCGGAATGCTGAAACCAACCTCAGGGGAAATTATAATAAACAATAAGAGTTATAATTCTCTTAATCTTCAAAAAGCACGAAGACTCAATATTGAAATGGTGTATCAGCAGATTTATTTAATCGATTACTTTACTGTAGCTGAAAATCTGCTTATCCCCGATAAAGTCGTTAATGCATTTCCCTTTGTAAATAAGAAACGGCTTATCGAAGAGGCTGGAATTTTATTGGGGAAATATGGCTTTAATATCGATCCTTTAACAATTGTTAAAGATCTAAAACTCTCTGAGAAAATGACAGTTTACATCTTAAGAAGTATCTATAGAAAACCTGAGCTTCTTATTCTTGACGAGGCACTGGCTAAATTAGCCAAACCGGATTTAGAGAGAATTATTGACTTATTGATTCAATTAAAAAAAGAAGGCATGTCAATGCTCTGTATTACAAACAGAATTGATGATATTTATAATTTCGCCGACAAGGTTACCATTATAAAAAACGGCGAGATACTATTAACAGATTCTGTTAATAATATAGATAGAATCAACCTCATTAAAATGTGTTATTCTCAAATAACAAAAGGTGATGACGGCGAGAATATAAACCGGGAGTTCTACCAATTATTAAAGTATAATGAGGCAATACTACAAAAACTCCCGGTAAACTTAATTGTAACTGATAACGAGAATAGAATTAAAATGGTGAACGAATATGGGAAGAAGTACTTTAATCTAGGAAGCACTGATTACATTAATTTGTTATTAGATGATATTCTTCTAAAAGACAATAAAGAAGCACTCAGCTTAATAAAAAATTCCTTGTTAGAAAAGAAGGAGAAAGCGTTTTACAATGTACCGCTTAATATAAGACAGACAAAAACTATTACGAATATAAAAATATTTCCCATATATGACGGTATATTTTTAATAGGAAATATCATAATAATGGAGGATATTTCCAAACAGGAAAGATTAAGGCAGCAGATAATACTTTCGGAAAAATTGGCTTCCGTAGGACTTTTAGCTGCCGGGGTTGCTCATGAAATAAACAACCCGCTAGAAATCATTTATAACTATATAAATTATTTAAGATTCTATTTAAATAGAAAATCGCTTCACAAAACTATAGATGGCTTAGAGGAAGAAATTACTTATATTAAACAAATTGTGAGCAACCTTATTTCTTTTTCAGACGGCAATAAAAGTATAAATGAGGAATTCGATTTAAACGACTTGATAAAAAATATACTAAATCTGATTAAATACAATGCAAAATATAAAAATATTAATATTGATTTTAAAGAATCTAAAGATTGCCTCAAACTGAAAGCAAATAAAAATGAAATAAAGCAAGTACTTCTTAATTTATTGAAAAATAGTTTTGAGGAAATGCCGGAAGGAGGGACCATTTCTATAAATAGTGGAACTGTGTCCATTAATAATTCCCAGTTCGTGAATATTACAATTAGGGATACTGGAAGGGGAATTGGAGATGAGAATCCGAATAATATCTTTCTCCCCTTTTATTCAACGAAAAAAGGGAGAAGTAATAACTTAGGGTTGGGACTGTCGGTAAGCTATGGAATAATAAAAAAATACAACGGAAATATTTCTGTTAAGAATCTAAAAGATGCAGGTTGTGAATTCACGATCACACTGCCCCAAAAAACAGGTTAGATTTACAGCAATCCTAAGTAAAGATTAAGATGAAGCCTATATGCATTTTCCATTTGATCTTGATAATAGACTAGTTGTCTATTATTTTTATTTCATGATGATAATCGGGATCTATGAGGCAAAAATAGAACTCTCTGAGATCTGCGAAGAGGTTTCTAAGAACGGAGAACCGGTTTAATAACTAAGCGGGGAATTTCCATGGAAAGGATTGATCCGATTCATCAGGAATGTAACAACCAATCGACAGTTTTGAAGGCCATTATTCAAAGCCATACTGATCTTTGCTCCTAATCTGTACAGCTCTATCCCCCCCAGGATACTTTGTTCAATCCGATCTTCTTTCGTTTTTTAAGTAGTTTTACCAAATTGTCTTTAATTCCAAGGTGATCACCGTCTAAGTAGGTTAATTGAAGGTCTCCAGAATCATTGACTGTAAGTTTACAATTCTGATTGCTAAAAATGGTGGTGCGAATTGTTGATAATGTGCAGCTCCAGTCTTGAGGGCTTTGGGATCAATCATTTTAAAAAGATTATCTTCGCAAAACTTGTAAAGAGCCGAAGGAGCTCTGGAGCTGCCTTCCCACGGACAGGACCTTCCTGTCTAGCGACAATAGGCAATATTAATTATAGTATTGGCCATGCTGTCCCAGTTAATTTGAGGTCTGTGAGCATAAACTAAGTCTCCATTACTATCTGGAGATTTTGAGAATGATTTATCAAAAGGGAAACGACTGTCGGTAGGATGACAATGATAGTCGAAAGGATTGATAGATGGCGCGGCAGTGTCAGATTATAAGTTCTGTTATCATCTAAAAAATACTATATCCATTTATTAAAGGATTTCAGAACGATTAAGCTTTCAACTGTCAGCACGGCGCTATTTTTGGAAAGTTCTCTGTTGAGAAATTCTATAAGATTGTGGGGTTCAATAAATACCTCTGCCAGAAGATCGAATCTGCCTGTAATAATAGATACAGATTTTATGTGGGGCAGTTTCGACACTTCTTGAGCTACTTTAATGCTATCCCTGTTTCCGGCAAGTTTTATTAACAAAAAAACAAATTGCTTTTCCCTTATCCGATTCGGATTAACTAATCCCTTTATTTTTAATAGATTCATACCTACAAGCTTTTTTATTCTATTTCTTACCGTTCCCTCAGAGATATTCAATAAGGCTGCAATTTCGTTATTGGGTATCTTTCCATTTGTTTCCAATACTTGAATTATCTTTGTATCAATTCTATCTATTTCTCTATCTATTTCCATTCTTAATTACAATATTTATTACATTTTTCGTATTAGATAATAGTTTATTATATGATAAATGTAAAGATATTATTAAAAAATACGTTTTATTCATTTAGTCCCTTGACAAAGGGCAGTATGAATTCTATACTGAGTTTTAATTTATATATAAAATTTGAATAAATTTGAAGTCCATTATGAGCAATAAATTGCTTCATGCAGAAAAACTCTGTAAGAAGTTCGGCGGTGTTACAGCCCTTGAAGATTACAACCTGACCCTTGAAGAAGGAGAATTATTCGGACTAATCGGACCCAACGGAGCGGGTAAGACTACTGTTTTTAATCTATTTACAGGTGTAATACACTCTACATCAGGTAATATTTTTTTTAAGGGGCATGATGTAACACGGTCGAGAGCAGATAAGAACACATCCCTGGGTATTGCCCGTACTTTTCAGAATATCCGCCTGTTTGAAGATCTTACTGTTTTGGATAATATAAAGATCGCTTTTCATATGCACTATGGAAGGGGTTTATTCCCAACGCTGCTCAACCTGCCTGGTTTCAGGCGAACGGAACGGGAAATTGAAGCTCATTCTTTGGAAATAATGAACTTTATCGGCATTCTTAATTATCAGGATGAGCTTGCCAGAAATCTTCCCTACGGAGACCAGCGGAAGGTTGAATTAGCACGCGCTTTGGCGACTGATCCAAAGCTGATTCTCCTGGATGAACCTACAGCAGGTTTGAATCCAAAAGAAACTGAGAAAGTAATGAAGACCATTACCTATATTTTTGAACATAATAAACTGACCATTCTTCTCGTAGAACATGACATGAAGGTTATTATGGGCATTTGCCGGCGCATACAGGTTCTTGATCAGGGCAAGGTCTTAGCCCTGGGTACTCCTGATGAGATTAAACGGGATCAGAAGGTTATTGAAGCATATTTAGGAAAACCAAGGGCAAAGCGGAACAGCCATGCTTGAGTTAAAGAATCTGCATGTGTATATCGGCAAAACCCATGTTCTTGAAGATCTCAGCTTAGAAGTTAAGCTCGGTGAAATCGTAGCATTGATTGGAGCTAACGGTGCGGGCAAAACGACCACGCTCATGACTATATCCGGTTTAATCAGAACCAGGAGCGGCACTATAAGCTTCCAGCCGGACATGGAATCTTCCAGGAAAGAGATTTCCAGGAGGAAGGTTGAAGATATTGTGAGCATGGGAATCTCTCACTGTCCTGAAGGGCGTCAGGTTTTTACCACCCTTAGTGTGAAAGAAAACTTGTATATCGGCGCCTTCCAGCGCAGGAATAAAAAAGACATTAAAGATGATAGTGAGTCCGTGTTTAATCTTTTCCCAAGGTTGGCTGAGAGAATGAACCAGCGTGCCGGAAACCTATCCGGAGGCGAACAGATGATGCTGTCCATCGGTCGCGCATTGATGAGCAGGCCGCGGCTGCTTCTACTGGATGAGCCGTCTTTGGGTTTGGCTCCAATGCTCGTAGAGAGACTATTCGAACGGCTGGATCGCATCAATAAAGAAGGTACTACAATTCTTCTTGTTGAACAGAACGCTTCGATGGCCCTTGAGCTGGCAAATAGAGCCTATGTTATAGAAACAGGACGAATTGTGCTTTCCGGAACAGGACATGAACTGTCGGATAACAAAGAGGTGCAGAAAGCATATCTGGGACTGACGTGATGAGCCTATATTTTGCAGAACAGATGGTAAACGGTCTTATACTTGGCAGTATGTATGCCATAGTGGCTATTGGATTCACTATGATCTATGGGATCCTTCGCCTGATCAACTTCGCTCACGGCGATATAGTAATGATCGGCGCCTTTGCTACTTTGGGTCTTGTTATTGCCAGGCTTCCTTTTCCAATAATTATCCTGGTTGTTCTGCTCGTCGGTGTGTTTATGGGAATTGTCATTGAAAGGGTCGCTTTCAGACCAATACGAGGGGCACCGCAGGTTACAGGCTTTATCGCTTCTCTAGCAATATCGATACTTCTTCAAAACACCGGAATTCTCATTTTTACCGCCCAGCCGCGGAATTTTTTCTTCCCGGATTATCTCCAGAGAATTGTCAACATTGGGCAGATTACCGTGCGGGTCCTTGACATTACTATTATAGTCACTTCCCTTGTTCTGATGATCCTTATGGTTATCCTGGTTCGCACGACTCGAATAGGTATGGCCATGAGGGCTACAGCTGAAAACCTGAATGTAGCTCGATTGATGGGTATTAAAATAGACCGTATTATTATGCTCGCCTTTGCCATAGGCAGCGGCTTAGCGGCAATTGCCGGTATGATGTGGGGCGGAAAATACGGGCAGATCGATCCCTTATTGGGATTTGTTCCGGGATTAAAGGCTTTTATCGCGGCTGTAATCGGCGGAGTAGGCTCCATTACCGGCGCCATGCTTGGCGGCTATATACTTGGATTTGCCGAGATACTCTTTGTAGGTCTACTGCCCCCCTCGTTTTCGCCCTATCGGGATGCCTTTGTATTCGGCTTGTTGATTATAATTCTGCTTATATTGCCCACCGGTCTTCTGGGACGAAAGGAAGAGGAGCGGGCCTGATGGAGCTTAAAAACACAAAATTGTTTTTTCCGATCTTAATTGCTTCGGGCGCTCTTTTAGTATTTCTTATGCGCGCCTTCATGAATGATTACATCCTCATTATTGTGAATTTCGTAGGGATTAATATCATTCTGGCCGTGAGTTTAAACCTGACCAATGGATTTACCGGTCTTTTTTCACTGGGGCATCCCGGTTTCATGGCTGTCGGAGGATACGTCGCTGCGATATTGATATTTCCTGCCGCCCGAAAGGAGATGCTGCTGCCGGAGCTTCCCCGGTGGCTGGCTATGCAGCAGTGGCCTCTGCTTCCGGCTCTAATATTGGGAGGGCTCTGCGCAGCTTTGATTGCCCTCATCATCGGCTTTCCGGTTTTGAGGCTTAAAGGACATTATCTTGCAGTAGCCACTTTAGGGTTTCTGATTATTGTACGGGTCCTTATTACAAATATGGAAAAATACACAAGGGGACCTTTAGGATTGAACGGCCTTCCCTCACTAACGAATCTGTGGTGGGTCTTCCTGTGGGTAGTTATTACCATCTATGTATCCTGGAAAATCAAACACGCCTCTCTTGGACGAAGCATGTTGGCCATAAGGGAAAATGCAATGGCTGCCGAATGTCTGGGCATAGCCCTGGCAAAGACGCGCATCACTGCTTTTGTCATAGGAGCCTTCTTTGCAGGAGTTGCCGGCGGGTTATGGGCTCATCTGGTTACTGCCATTACACCCACTTCCTTTTCCATTTTGATGGCTTTCAGTCTGGTTGTCATGGTTGTAATCGGCGGTACAGGCAGTATTACAGGAGCCGCCCTGGCCGCGATCCTACTTACTCTAGTTGTGGAGATATTAAGGCCACTTGAAGAATTTTTAGGCGCATATGGAATCAGCGAAATAATAATTGCCATAGGTTTATTGGCTATCCTGATTTTCCGCCCTCGGGGCTTATTCGGCAGCAGCGAACCATCATTTTTAGTGAAACGGAAAAAAACACCGCAAGGCTCCGAGGCCGGCATATGAGACTGTGTAAGCAAACCCATCTGGGTTTGAAGCCCAATTTTATATAAAAACCAAACATAAGGAGGGTTTTTATGAAAAAAACTTTATTTCTCGCATTCTTACTGACGCTTCTTCTTGCTTTTGCTCCATTAATGGTATTTGGCGCAGGGCAGAAGGAAGCTGAGGAAGAAACCGGTCCCATTAAGCTGGGAGCTCTTTACAACCTTACAGGCGGGATGTCTTCCATTGATGCTCCCGCTTTAAACGGAGCTAAACTAAAGGCCATACTTATTAACCAGGCCGGAGGGCTCCTCAACGGCCGGATGGTGGAAGTGATCGGTATCGACACTAAGACCGATCAGAAGGCTTCAGCTACCGGCGCCAAGAAGGCGCTCTCTATGGGGGTTGTTGCCGGACTGGGCTATGGGGATACGACATTTGTTATGGCTGCAGCTCCACTGTTTCAGGAAAAGGGCATACCCTTTGTGACCTCCGGTGCCACACACCCGGAGCTTCCCAAATGGGTTGGGGATGCCATGTTTATGACTCCTTTTGGGGATGACGACCAATCCTTTGCAATAGCGGATTATACGTATAACAAGCTAAAAGCCCGGAAGGTTGTTGTGTGGACAGATAACTCCATGGATTTTACCAAGGCTCTGTCTAAATTCTTTAAGCAGCGTTTTCAAGAGCTGGGTGGGGAATTAATTCTTGAAGATTTCTTCATGATGGGCGATAAAGATTTTTCCGCACAAATCTCTCGACTCAAAACCACTACGCCCAAACCGGATGCGGTGTTTATATCCGCCATTCCCAACGAAGCGGGACTTACAGTAAAGCAAATCCGTGAGGCGGGATTAACCCTGCCCATAGTTAGTGGAGACGGTTTTGATACCGAATTAGTAACAACGGTTCCAGGGCCAAAACTGGCAAATGACGTCTATTTTTCGACCCATACCTATAGGGAAGATACGCGGCCTGAAGTTTTAGAATTTATCAGAGAATATGAAAAAGAGTACGGCCGACCTCCCGAAAATGCCTTTGCGCCGCTCGGTTTTGATGCCGTTGGCTTAATCTGCGATGCTATTAAAAGAGCCGGCACTACGGAAAAAGATGCCTTAAGAAAGGCTCTTGCCTCGACCATGGGGTATAAGGCGGTTACCGGAGAGATCTCCTACACACGGCCAAGCGGAGTGCCGTTAAAAGCCGTAGCTATCATTGGCGTGCATAACGGCGAATATGAATTGCTGGAAACCTGGAAACCGGAGTAGCTACTAAATCAAGCCGGAGATTCAAGGATACTCTCTCGATAATATCGAGAGAGTATCCGCATTATTTTTTT
>JAUWZD010000137.1 GCA_030615505.1 Spirochaetales bacterium
CATTCCCTTTGCGGCCCTTGGCATGCTGAACCCCATTATAGCAGGCGCAGCCATGGCCTTCAGTTCCGTATCCGTGGTAAGCAATTCATTGAGCTTGAAGCGTTTTAAGATAAGAAAGGCATGAGAGGAGATATGCGATGATTAATGAAGTGTTGAAAGTTGAGGGGATGACCTGCGATCACTGCAGAATGACCGTGACCAATGCGGTAAGCGCCCTGAAAGGTGTGTCCGAGTTGGGTGTCAGCCTTGAGGAGAAGACGGTGTCGGTGAGCTACGATGAGGCGCAAGTGTCCCTGGATACCATTAAAGAGGCCATAGACAGCCGGGGATATGAGGTGGCCTGAGCGAAGCCGGAGGTGCTCCCCCATACCGGAGGCGCACCTGCGGCCGGCTGTCCGATGGCCGTAGTTCAGTAGTTAAGGATAAAACCCACCCTGACTGTGGGGATAAAGGGCGACTGATCTACCGTGTAGCGGGCTAAGAGTGCCGCAGCTTTGGCATCGTCATCAATTAAATCCAAATCACAATACCAGAAGCACCCCAGAAGTCGCTCTCATCGCCTCCGGAGAAGGCAGGCGGGGTGAGCATGGCTCCCAGGCGGGCGATAATGCGGAAGTTTTTACCGAACCTTACAGCCGCTTCCAGAGCAGCATCGAGCATCACGCTCAGCCCCATGGTGTTGCTTTCAAAATCATTAGATCCATAATGGTCATTAGTTGTTTTCCCCGGGGCGCTTGATGATTTTCGATCGTTGCCGGAATATCATCTGAGCCAGGAAATCCTTCCGGCAGGTTAGCCCTTCCAGTATGAGGTGAAATTACTGATTACGATTAAAGGGATCACACCTTTGATTGCACTTGCCTTCCCGGCGGATATAGGAGACATTACCCGGTTCAAGAGCTTACGGAAAATGAACGCTTTGAATTGAGAAATTTTTCGGGGTCTTTGTTCCTAATAGCAACAAACCGGGGAGTCCAATTATCACCTGGATGCTTCGAAATAAAAAATCTACCATCCTCCTCTTTAAAAAGTACATCTGCCCCGGGTTTCAGGTTCAATCAGAGCCTGCTCTTCACTACTTTGAGAATGATATAGTTCCAGTGAATGATCTCCGGGGTAAAGAGCTTCCGGTATTCTTCGAAGATCAGGTCATACTTCTTCTTAACTCTCGATCTGGAAATGATTCTGGGCACAACGACTGTATCATAGTCACTGAGCTGTCCGAAGGCTTTAAGATTCTGTAGAGGATTATCCGTAAACTCATGCTTTGTGAGGATGAGAATTTTTTCTCCCCTGCATTTTTTCAGGATTGAGCTTTTAATTTCTCTTTCTTCAGTGGATTCAACGTACAGGCTGCCGTGCTGAACAAAAGATGTGCCCATCACAATATAATCAAAATCCGTTGATAAATAGAGCTCGTTTGTCCTGCTTAAAATGGTATATGTAACGGGATCAATCTTTCCTGCGGGGGTAAAAACTTCAATAGTATTATAATTGACAGCAGGTTCAACCAGCCTCTTTAAAGAACCCAGGTTGTGAGTATAGATAGAGTATTTCTGAGGGTCCTGCCAGGATTTATCCGCTAATATATTTGCCAGGTGGAAGTTGGTGCTTCCGGCACCCAGAAGAATTTTTATAGGCTGGCTGGGTTCTCGTTCATTAGAATCATTTTTTATTTTATCGTATACTCCATTAGCCACCTTGATCTTCTTGGTCACATAGAGATGCTGTTTCTGGTAGAATTTCACCATACGGTCATGTACGGAGAGGTTGAAACTCCCCTTTTCACAGCCGGCATGATCTCTCCTGAAGAGTTTTACTCCCAGCTCATCTTCATATCGCTTAAGCTGAGTATATACCCATAGATTACTGCGGTAGCTGACACTGCAGCTTTCCCTCAGGTAGCTTTTGACACTTTCTATCGGTATCTTTATGTCCCAGATAGATTCAACCTCATTCTTCTCATACTCTTCTTCGAACATGAAGAATATATTCATAACGAGGTCTTTCCTTTTTAACCTGTGTTTTAAAGAGGACGATTTATCTACTTTTTTATCCATTCGAATTTCCAATAAAACATATTCTTACGCTTTGGTAAAGCTGCTATTACAGCTTAAAATATGTTTATTGCTTATTTCCCTGATATAGCTTGTTAAATATTTTCTTTTTATATCACAAAATTTCCATTTCCTTACGAATATCTACTAAAATATAATTAATACTTATTTTTAAGGAGGTTCAGTTATGAAAAAAGCTTTTTCTCTATCTCTTATTCTGCTTTTCCTTATTATTCCACTTTTTATCTGTGCAGTAGGGCAGCAGGAGAAGGGCCCGGTAAAGCTAACATTCATCGGAAGGGATGCCGTGTACGGGGATGCTATTGATATTGCAATCAGCGAGTATGTAAAGCTTAATCCTCAGGTGAGCATTGAAAATCTCGAGCTCCCCTATGCCAGCCAGTATGAGAAAGTAGTCATCGACATGAAGGGCGCCGTGGGAACCTATGATCTAATACTGATCGATGATCCCGCAGCTACCCAGTTCCAGAGGGCAGGCTGGCTTGCCAATCTTGATGAGCTGTTAAAGAAAAGGGGTGAGAAGCTCGATCCGGATTTAATTTCAACTGCAGTAAAACTGGGAAGATACCCCTATGCTGATGACGGCACCCTCTACGGTCTTCCCCACATCGGAAACGTCGAGCTTTTTGTGTACAGGAAGGATCTCTTCCAGAAGTATGGGCTTTCCAAGCCTGAAAAGTGGGATGATGTTCTTGCTGCCGCAAAGAAGATCCAGGCTGGAGAAAAGGATGTCTATGGTGTAGTATTCAGAGGTGTAAAGGGCAATCCTATTACCTCAACTTCACTGCCCCTGTTTTGGGCTTTCGGGGCAAACGTACTCGATTCAAAAGGGAGACCTGCCCTTGATACGCCTGAGGCTCGGAATGCCTGGGAATTCTTTCTGAAGCTCAAAGACTATGCGCCTGAGGGAGTCGCCGCCTACAATTCCGCCCAGGTCAAGGATGCTCTCTATTCCGGAAGGGCAGCCATGGCAATTGAGGTCTGGCCGGGCTGGGTGCCGGGTCTTAATGATCCATCTAAATCAGCAGTAGTGGGCAAGGCTGAGGTTACCACGCATCCGGGCCAGGTTAAAAAATCCTCCCCGATGCTGGGTATATGGCTTATCGGAATACCCGAGGCGTCGAAGAATCACGAAGAAGCATTAGACTTTCTTCTCTTTTTAACAGGCAAAGAGACACAGATAAAAATTGCAGAAATCGGTCTTCCGCCTACAAGAGAAAGTGTATTCATGGAACCAGGTCTGATAAAGAAATTCCCCTGGTATCCGGTTCAGGTAGCTGCTATGAAGAATGGCGTGGGAAGACCCAGGACGACCCAATGGAAAGAGCTTGAGGATATTTACGGCGCGTATCTTCAGCTTGTTCTCATAGGAAAGATGACTCCTGCTGATGCCCTGAAGGAAGCCAATTCAAAGATGAAAGAGGTTTTAGAGTAACCCCTTGAAGAAGCAGCCCTTTACAGGGCTGCTCTTTTAACTTTAAGCACATTCATGGAAAGGCGCACTGATCTACGAAAGAACCTCTTCTACTATAGTATTTTTATACCTGCCTTTGCAGTAATTATCTTCTTAACAATCTATCCCGTTTTCAGCGTATTATATATGTCTTTCTTCAAGTACAAATACCTCTTTGACATAAAGGTTTTTATAGGGTTCAAGAACTTTGTAAGAATCATTAAAGACTCACTCTTTCAAACTTCATTATTTAACACCCTGATCTTTTCCGCTGTAGCCACCATAGCGGAAGTTACACTTGGGCTCTTCCTTGCACTGCTCTTCTATGGCCGTTTTCCGGGCAAAAGGGTTTTTTTGATAATGGCAGTATTTCCCATGATGATCTCCACCATGGTCGTGTGCGCCGTATGGAGAACTCTCTACCATTTTGATTTCGGTCTATTGAACTACATTCTAAAAACTTCCGGCCTTAAATCTGTGGGATGGCTGATCAACCCTAATATCGCTTTATTCTCAATAATACTGGTGGATATCTGGCAGTGGACTCCTTTTGCCTTTATCATCATTCAGGCGGGGCTAAATTCCATCTCAAAGGAGATCTTCGAAGCGGCCAGTATTGATGGGGCGGGCTATTTTAACACACTCATTTCCATTACACTTCCCATTCTTTCCAAACAGATCCTGCTTGTCTTCCTCCTCAGGACCATAGACACATTCAGGATATTCAGTAAGGTATACGCTTTAACCCAGGGGGGGCCTGGAAACTCAACAGAAACGGTTTCCTATTATATCTACCGGCAGGGATTTACCTATTTCAATCTTGGTCGAGCCACTACCGCCTCGATCTATGTTTTGCTGGTTATATCAGTCATTTCAGTTTTTTATATTAGAAACATAATGAGGGAAGAAGCCTGATGGCAAAGATCGCAATGGAGAGAAAGAGCATAATATTCTGGATTCTTCTTTTCATCGTGCTTTTACTCGTTCTTTTTCCGATTTACTGGATAGTTATTACCTCTCTTAAAATACCCTTAGAGAATATCTCTCCCATTCCCACCTTTTTCCCTAAAAAGCCGACCCTGGGAAACTACATGAACGTTTTTGAGGGAGGGTTTTTCAGGTATCTATCCAACAGTCTCATAGTTGCATCCTCCTCAACTCTAATATCTTTAACACTCTCTTTTTTAGCCTCTTATGCTCTGGTCAGACACAGGTTCCCTCTGAAATTGAACTATATATTCCTGATCTGGATTCTTATTGTAAAGATTCTTCCTCCCATCGTTTTAGCCATTCCTCTCTACACTCTCTTTACCTCCGCCCGGCTGATAAACAGGCTATTAGGCCTGATTATCGTGTATCAGGTATACACCCTGCCCTACTGTCTCTGGATGCAGTACGGTTTTATCAGGACAATTCCGATCGAATATGAACAGGCGGCGGAGATTGACGGAGCCTCAAAGACACAGGTCCTCACGCGTATCGTGCTCCCCCTTTCAGCCAGCGGCCTGGTAGCCACTGCCATATTCAGCATTATTGTTGCCTGGGATGAGTTCCTCTTTGCCCTGCTCTTCATAAGGGATCCGTCCCTGCTCACTCTGCCTTTGAGGATTGTAAACTTCATTACGGAGCATGAGACTCTATGGGGTGAGCTGATGGGTATAGGTCTTTTAGCAACTTTACCTGTCCTGCTCTTCTCAGGTTATGTTTACAAGCGGCTGACATTAAGTTTTTCCATGGGTTTAAAATGAGAATTGCTTTTTTCGGCACATCCGGTGCGATACCGGGCGAAAGTAACGGCAATACATCTTTTCTTATTGACACAAACGGAAAATTGATTCTGGTGGATGCCTCCGGGAATCCGGTTCAGAATATATTTAAGGCTAAAAAAAACCCCGATGACCTTTGGATAATCATAATTACTCATGCACATGTGGATCATATATACGGATTACCCTCACTGATTCATACTCTCTACTGTATGGGAAGAAAGAGGGATCTGCTTGTGCTGTCTGATCCTGCTACCACGGAAAAGGCCAAAATGTTATTAGAGTTTTTCAACCTGAATAGCAGCAGGATCGGTTTTTCTTTAGTTTATGAAAAAATCTTCTCTGCCCCGGGTTTTAAGCTAAAGCTGATCCCCGGAAATCATACCGTGCCTTCCAGCATGGTGCTGGCAGAAGAAGGCGCAGTTCGGCTGCTCTATACCTCCGATACGGCATCCACCGATAATGTGCGCAAGGCTGTAAGACGATGCAATATCCTTATACATGAGGCCTCCGGTTCGCATGCATCAGTTGAAGAGCTGGAAGAAGATGGTCACAGCTCCGGATACCAGGCAGGTATGAATGCAGTGTACGCTGGGGTGGAGAAGCTCTTTTTATGTCATTTTGCAGCCTCTGGAGCTGAGGAGCCTGAGCTTATGAAAGAAGAGGCGAAAAAAGCGTTTAAAGAAGATATTGTACTGCCCCAGGCTTTTAAATGGTATGAACTGTAAAGAGAAAAACTTTGAAAAATGAAGATACAGTTCATCTTTCAGAGCAAAAAACCCGGAGGCTGTTTGGCAGGGAATAGAGTACTGCCAAAGCATTGAATCTCACTGGTTTATATGTTCTGCTTTACAATAAAAGGGATACGACTGTCTGAATGATCACAATAATAATCGATCAGCTTAATCAATACACTTCAAGTATTTGTATAACCTCAAGTTCTGCAGGAAATCCTGGTCCGATCGCTTGCTTAACGACATTTCCTCTTACTTTAATCACCTGTCCCTGGAACTTGTTCCAGATTTCCTGC
This sequence comes from Spirochaetales bacterium, assembly GCA_030615505.1. Taxonomy (GTDB): domain Bacteria; phylum Spirochaetota; class Spirochaetia; order SZUA-6; family DRHE01; genus JAUWZD01. The sequence continues at coordinate 6,328 of JAUWZD010000137.1, forward strand.
TTGAGTTCTCCGACAATGGCATACTCTCCATTTTCCACAGAAACAAGTACCAGATAAGTATGAGGTTCACTGCCTTTTACAGCAATCTTTCCCTTGAGAGTAATAGATTTACAACTAATAATCATAAATACAATCAAAAAGAACCAAGCGATATGGATAAATTTACTATTCATAGTTTTAATCATCCTTTACTACAACAGAAAGCTTTACATTTTGGCCTATAGTAATTTTACTTTCAACCTGTCCTGTTAGGTCGGAACCAACCCTGTAATAGAGATTTGATGTTTTGTAATGTCCTGAAACGTAACCCACCGGCGAGGTGGTATAGATATAAGGGCCTGTATAGCCACTAAAATCATAATTGTATAGATTAATCGAACCCAGGTTATAATTAATGCCTATTATTGACTGAAACCAGGTCCCGCTATTGTATTTATAAGCCGCCGGCGCAGCAGTATTATCGGAAAGTAAATTCGCTACAGCCCATTTCCGTAATACGCTTGCAAAAGTATCATTATACCCGCATGAGCTTAAAGCGCTATCAATTGCACGGTAATCGGTATAATTGTTATGTACGACATCCCTAATAAACTCTACTCCCCCATAATTCCTTGAAAGATATGCGCCGAAAGCATAATTGATTGAATAGCTCTTATAGATATCGTCTCCTGAATACCAGGTTGTAACAGAAACATCATTGTAGTAGTTGTATCGTGGCAGGCGTCCCGCGGTTATCCATGGACTGCCTGCGCTCCCATCAGAATAAATGACCCCTCTTGGACCGTTACTTTCAATTTTATCTGCAACAAGATCCTGTGTGACCATGGATGCCATCTCATTTATCCATGTTTCACTATTAGCACTCCCTGTTCTCACTATAGCCTTTTGGTAAAAATGAATCATATGCTGGAACTCATGGGCAGCAGTAGATATAAGTAGGGAAGGCCAATTATCTGTTATATCCCAGGTATCTTCAGGTGTTGCAAATAAAACCGCATCGAGATAGAACATGATCCGCTGGTTAGAATAATCAATAGAGCTTGTCTTAAAATTATCCTTTGCCCAGAAAAATCCTAGCACGCCTCCGGTAGTGGAATCGTCATTATCAATATCATAGAGCAGGATTGTTATTTCATTATTGGCTGCAATAAGATTGGAATAACTGTGTGTGCCCCATTCCGGTCCAAATATATTTGTAACCCAATCATAGGTATCGTTATTTGTGCCTGATTGCAAGAATTTTCCAACTAAAGCATTTACCATGGTCTGATTTATAAGCTTCTTTTTGGTTCCATCAGGCTCCCAGCAGTCATTGGCAACCCAGATATTCAGAGTTTTTGTGCTATCTGTAACAACGGCTCTACAGGTTGATGGTATAAGTGAACTGGTTGAATCATAGTAGAAACTATGCGTACCACCAACTGCATCAAAAAGCGGTTCAGGTGCTGAGACTGTACTGCTGCTCAAACCTTTTTTTGTAACATATGCAAAGGGATTTTCATTAAACTTGGTGATTTCCGGTATATCCCAACCCCACATATCATTCGCTGATAATGTCTCTCTTTCGCTTCTTGTAACAGCAGGCACGGCAGGGCTGATATAGCCCTCTAAAGCGGAAATATCCACAGTAGGATTGCTTTGATCCGTAAAACATGTGTTTGTAAATATGAAATAAACATCTTTTATACTTGATCCAAGATCAATGGTAAATGTGAACTCTACTCCTTCAGGCACATTTACAAGAAAGATTTCATCACCGGGACCTGTATATGTGACATTCAAATCATAACTGGGAGGAGCTGGAGGTTCCGTAGCTGTCGGGGACTTACAACCTATATAAAAAATAAATATGTATATAATAGCAAGAAATAAATGCTTTTTGACTAATTTGCTCATAAAACTCCTTTTATTTTAAAAAATATAATTTTATGGATTTATTAGTGTGTTAGTTAGAATTATATAATAATTTCAATCAATTTCAATGAATTTTTCAAAGGATTCCTCCATCTTTATGGCACTATTAAAAAAAAGTACGACTCAACTGCTGTATACCGTAGATACCCCCTCCACCGATTAATCTGTAAAGACAATAAATCTTAAAAAGGGCGTGCAGGATTTTTTAAGAGATCTATCTATACGCTGATAAATCCTGCAATCACAATGGCGGCTGTAAGCAGAGAGAAAATGACAATAGCCAGACCCCTCCCCTTCTCTCACCTGTAGCTTCCGCCTGAGCTTTTAAAGTAGAATGAAAATACAGTTCATCCGAGCCTGTGGGCTTAATCAATCCCATTGTCAGTATGATACCGACTGCGCCCAGGATGAATAAGATTGAAGGTAGGATGTAGTACTGAAGAAGAGAAGATTTTAGGTATACGTTAGCCAGTTCCGAGGAAATTGAAAAGCCTGTAATTAAAAAAATGGGTGCGGAAGAAGTATCTTTCCTCCGGCACGTCTTGAAATCAATATGTTCTCAAAGAACCCAAACACTAAAATCGAGAGAAAGATAAGGCTTAAAAAGATGTACTATCTTTCCCGGTTGCCCGTGGGAATTGAAAAAAGATATTCAGGGATCCACTCCGAAGGTTCAACAAAAGGATCGACAAGATCATGCACCAGTGATTCGTAGGCCGCCTCTGTATTCTGGGGTCAGAGTCTTCAAATGGTAAGCGCGAACATACTTGCGCATCGAGCGCATCTGATCCTGGCTTTTTTTACCTTTGGAAAGTGGTCCGGAATGCGTATGCAGCCTGTAAGCCCGCATGAGGGACATCGATAGAGGATGACTAAAAATCCAGAGTGATATTGTCAAAATATACAGTACCCCTTGAGCCGTTAAGTAATAAGAGGAAGATGGTAAGGCTTTTAATATTTTCAGGTATAACATCAGAAGGTTGAAGGCAATATTCATTCCAGTCCTTTGTGCCTCTTATTTTTTGTATTTTTTGTGTGGTAAAGAAATATTCAGCAGGCCCGGTTCTTTTTATGGTATCATCCCCGCGGATAGCAATAGCCGTACC
>JAUWZD010000091.1 GCA_030615505.1 Spirochaetales bacterium
GATTCCCATCTTGGAGGCATTGCCCTTCAGATAGTCGTAAGACATACGAGCGCTTTCTTTGATCCCTTTTCCCGAAGTACCGACCACGTTAAAGCGGTGACCACCGAGGTTGGTCTGTATCTGAATGCGGAACAAAGAGTAGCGCCCTTCACTATCATCATAGCCCACAGTGAACACGTCCCCCGGCTCTAAAGGCGTGTCAGGGATGATCTGAATGGCTCCCAGCTCTTTACAGGTAACAAAGGTCTCCTGTCCCGTTTTCTTGTCGATGTAGGAGAAATTGACTTTAGAATACTCAATACCGCCCATACGCTTGAGCTGCTCCTTAACCCGGCGGCGGAGCTCCAGGGCTAAGATCAGGTACTCCTGCATTTCCTCCTTTGAGCAGACACCGTCCGGGTGGATAAGCTTGATAAGGCCCGAGGTCGTCTTGGCAATAGCACGTTTATCGCGCTCCTCGATGTGGCTCCCTAAGATAAAATACTCCTCGTAATTGTCAGTGTAATTTCGCTTCCTGAGCTCGGAATGGAAAATCTCGGAGATGTAGTCCGAGATAAAGCCCAGGTGGGAGGTAAAGTAGTCCACCTGCATCTTTGGCAGCTCCCAGCCCGGAAGGTAGCAGTGCCAGCGGTCGTGAAAGGCCATATCGTTGCGCACTGTTTCAGGCAAAGGGGTGAACAGGTGGCTGATGCGGGCCGTGGTCTCTACGTCGCTGTCAAAGTTGCCGTTGAAAACGATCCCTGAATCGGCTGAAACCGTGCCCTTTTCATCGCCTCGGGAGAATGAGCCTTGCTCCATGTAGCCCTTGTACATCTGCTTGTCTTGCTCTTGCTTGAAATTAGGACCGGCCACCTCGTCGAAAGCCACCAGGTCGTACTTGGTAACAAGACCCGGCTTGTCGCGCCTGCTCTTCCAACCGAACAGGTCGGGGACGCTTCCCTGCCCGCCTGATAAGAGGATTACAAAGGGAGATATCTCCCTGTACACGTAGGACTTACCGGTGCCGCGGGGGCCGAGCTCGATTAGGTTGTAGTTCTTCTCCACCATGGGGATCAGGCGAAGTAAGTAGAGAAGCTTGAGGCGCTGGGTGAAATCCGGATGAGTGGGCTCGTAACCCATGGTTCGGATCAGCACATCGATCCACTGGTCGCGGGTGAACAATTTCCTTCCAGCAATGTACTCTTCAAAATCGACCCGCGCTATCTGGATGGGGGCAAGACGGTGGATGACAAAGGGCCGGATAGCTCCTTCCTCATCCAGAGAATCGTTATAAATCATCTCGACATTGGCCCAGATTCCGCCGGTCAGAAGGCGCTCTTGTTTATAGACGGTATCGTGATCGATGTGAACATTCGAGAGCCCGGCGGAAGCAAGCCTGGCCCAGAATTTACCCCCTTGTACTTTCTCATCCAGCCTTGCCGTGACCAGGTCGATCAGCTTGAGTGAGCCCGTTTTCTGCAGGCGGGCCTTGATAAGCTCTGTCTGGTCTCCTCGCACGATCCGCTCGGTGATGGCGCTTTTCACCATCTCCAGACCGATAATGATTTCAGTTTCATTGGTAGTGGAACAATATTTCCCTAATAGATACTCCAGCACATATACGGGAATGTTGAAGCCGATTTTAAGCTTCTTTACCAGGTCCTTACGCACCACCCTTCCGGAGAAGGCCTGGGAAAGCTTCTCGTCAAGCTCGTCCAGAATAAGCTTTTCAACCTTCAAGCCTTCCGCTTGATCCTCAGTCCCGCCACTCTCTTTCTTTCTCTTTTTATCCTCCCCATCCAGATTTTTACTCACCTCGATGAAAATTGCCTTGTGGTGCCTGGAAGCGATCTCCTCGGTCGGTTTGTGGCCGCAAACTTCGGCCAGGCGCTTTATTGTGTCCAGGGCTCTCAGTGCATCCTCATTCGGAATGTCTTCTGTCTCTTGATGAGCGATTTTATTGCGGATATTCAGAGCCTCAAATAAGAAGTTTTTTGCATCATAGCCGAGATCTGCATAGTACTTATTCCAGTTCCAGGTAATGATCTTGATGAGCGAGGCCAGATCCAGAATATCAAGAGAAGGTTCGGCACCATCTTTTATCCTCTTTTTATAGATGGGGAGAAAGGCGGGGTTGATCGCCGGCTCGACTATTTGCTTCCAGTCAGGCTCCGGAAGTGATAGTTTTGGGTTCAGGAAGTCGATCAAGCCGGATTGCAGGCTATCCAAAGCCTCGGTGATCATCATGTTATTCGCTTTGCTCATTGTTGTTACCTTATATTGAATTATAGGATAATTACCTGTTTAAACCAATCATAAAATTTCCCGGATAGCGAACCAGTTTGACATCTTATTTGTTCAACTGGAAGATTTGGATCAATACCCTTAATAGAATCAAGGGTTTCGCTCTTCACAGTTAATGATCCAAGTCAGATTCATCCGCTTCAACCCGAAATATAACAGGCCGGGTTTCAAGAGTTTCCTCATCGTCGTCATCCAGAAGGCGGATCTCAAGCTTTTCTCCAAACTCCGCTCTGTTCTTGAAAACCAATGTTACAGCCTGCTTATCTCCACTAATCTGCTGACTATGTATGAGATCGTTTGAATCAAGCTAAAAGCCCCTGTAAACGGCTGCTTCTATAATATGCCGAAGAAAGGTAATCCTGTACATTCGTGCTGAACACGAGCAATCCTGCAACAGTCGGTCGATCTATGCTGTTTTCATCGCGGATTGTGATACTTCAAAAGCAAATTTTCAAATGGTATGGTAACTGTCTCACCAAAAAATTGCTTTACCCTTACAATTATTCAACATAGTCAACTACGTTCTTCAGTTTAATTACCACGCCAACTTATCAACTAATGTACGTCCCACAAGTCCGCACATATTTATCTCACTTTTTTATGATAACTTCCCAATGCCCGCCTTTGGCACCGCCAACTCGTTTAATAATCTCTTTTTCTTTTAAATATTTAATATTCCTTTCTATTGCTGTAGTACTGATACCTATTAGCCTACTTAATTCAGCAATAGAAATCTGCTGATTAGCCTGCATCAGTTTAATAATTCCAAGTCTATTTTCACCCAACTTTTCACCCAACTTTTCACCCGGGGTTTTTATTTTTTGTGCAAAGAGTTCTACAAAAAAACCAGAAAAATCGCACTTGAATACAGGTTCCGGCGAATTGGAAACACGACACGCATGGATTATTTTAAAAATTCCTCTACCCCATGCCTCAATTAGACCTGCACGAAAAAACACATTAGCAATAACAGGATTAAAAGGTTTTGAAGGATGTTTCTCCTTCAATTGTGATATTGTCCAATTTCCCGGCAATTGACCTTCGTTCCAGAAAATAATTTTATCGCTGTACACGCTTATCTGTATTGGATTAGCACTGCTGTAATCCTTATGAGCAATGGAATTTAAAAGAGCTTCCCGTAAGGCTGCTTCGGGGAAAGGATATTCTTCTATTCGGCTCAGCCCATTATATTCGATAGTGGCTTTCTGGTACTTGGTCAGCAATAGATCCATTGTTCTTTCGACCTGAGAAAAAAGATTTCCCTGGATTTCATCCTGAAAAAGAAGATCATCATCAGTCTTGAAATAACCGATTTTTACATACGCCCCGGTGACGAACTTCTCTGGATCAGGGTGAAAGAGCAAAACAGCCGCCCGTTTGAGATACTGATTGTCTGTTAAATGCAGCTTCTCAATAAGAATATTATTTTTTTCCTCCAGGACTTCAGTGGTTAAGCGTTTGCTTTTGGCAGCTTTTTTCCGGAAATATTCAAAAGCACGATCGTCTAAATCCTTTACAAAAACATGAGGAACAGGAACCCCGTCCCAGTGTTTACCCTGTTTCCGCAGTAAAAACTTATCCAGAGCCGCACCCTTAAGCTCCTGCTTAGTGCTTCCGCTACGGTAATGATATTGCCCCTTGTAACTGACAGGATAGGGATAGGGCTCGGCAATGATCTCTAAAATATCCTTGCCCTTTTCAGTGATCAGATTAACATCAATCATAATCCCCAGAATGTCGCGAACCTTATTCGGAATATCTTTAAGCAGCTTCCCGGCATCAGAAATACCGGTCACTTTTCCTTTATCATCTTTACCAATATATAGTGTTCCTCCGTTTGCATTAGCAAAACCGCATATCCATTTGATATACTCATCCCGCCATGATTCTTTCCATTCGATGTTCTGAGACTCTTTCATATTAATCGTATCTTCCCAGATAAAAGATTTTGCATCATTCTGTTCTTTGCCATTTTATATTTTTCTAATTTCTTTTCCAATACCGCTATCTTCGCATCCATGTCGCGTTATTGAATCATTAAACTTTCGCTGTGTGAAAAAATATAATACCTGATCCACAAATTAATTTCATCAGCCCATCAAAGTGACTTTTTGTCCCTCGTACCTTTACATGTCGCTTAATTGGTATTTCAGTATAAACTTTTAATCGTATGCCGTTCTTAATCGCAAAGTCCCATTTTCCCTGTTCCAGTCGCCGGTATTTCCTGACGATCCATTTAGAGTATTCATTTGGGTGCCTGCTCTTTGCCCAATGCATTAGTTTGTGATACATGATGTCTTTCATGTTTGCGAATGTTTCTGTTGAACATACAGTAGAGTAATAATTAAACCACCCCCTGATAATCGGGTTAAGTTGTGCAATTAAAGCAACTTGAGGGGCGTTCTTGAGTTTAGATATCTTCATCAGAGGCTATTAATAATCCCAGTCAGACTCATCCGCTTCAACCCGAAATATAACAGGCCGGGTTTCAAGAATTTCCTCATCGTCGTCATCCAGAAGGCGGATCTCAAGCCTTTCTCCAAACTCCGCTTTATTTTTGAAAACCAATGTTACAGCCTGCCTATCTCCACCGGGCTCTATGGAAACGGGTTCTTCCGATATGAAGATCAGCCTTCCGCTATCCGGCTGTACAACCTTGACAATCACCCGGCGGCCTGTGAGCTTCTGGTCTGTTGCGTCGAACAGGCCGGACTGTCCGGGCTCTATCTCGATTCTCGGCGATAAAGTAGTGATATGCTCAACCGGTTTGATCAACGCTTTAACCTTTTGGGTTTTCTGCGGCCATCTGGCTACTATCACGGGGATGATGAGTTCTTGAAGCGTGGCGCCTCCATGGAAAAAGCCGATTTTACCGTAAGTCTTGTAAGCGTTCACGCTTCTGGGGACCATACATTCCAGGTCGCTTCCCGGAAGCTTAAATTTCAGGGAAGTGTATGATTTCAGGTTCCTTCCGATAACAGCCCGGCGCGAATCCCACAGAATCTCACCCTCCGGCTTAGGCTCGACCTCGTCCATGGCCGGCTCCCAGTGAAAAAAACCATGGTCGGTAACCACGGCAATCGTGGAATATCCTCCTTCGCGCAGCAAGCGGATTGTCTTGTGGTAGCGGTCGAGCTGGAAGTCACCACCCTTGATCTGAAGCTGACCGCTGTGGCCCTCTGCATCAAACTCGGAACCGAAGATAAAGAGCAGCTTCCCCCTTTCTTTGGATTTCACAAAATCCGCACTTGAGGCAGACAATATTTCACTAACCGTCAAGAAAGCTGTATCCTTCAACTTGTAACGATTCTTGAGCCACCGGCGCCGATCCGAAGCCACGGCGAGGTTTCCTTTAAAACCTTCCACAGTTATCAAAAATTCGGGTTTGGTGGAAGCTGAGACCTTTATCTTTATTTCATCTTGAAGACCCGGCAGGCAGAGCGTCATCCCTATGGGCGTGATGGAAGGAAGGGGGGATCGGGCAGCATTTACGATCGATCTTTCGACCGGTTCACCATTGTTAATCAGCCCGGAAAGCCTTATACCCAGGTCAAAGCGGAACGCGTCCAGAACCATTACGGCAACAGGATTTCGAGTGGAAGCTCTTTCTACAAGCTCGGAGATAATATGGCCTGAATAGTTTATATTTGGCTCGGATCCGGCTTGATATAGAAGTTCTGAGAGCTTGATATTAGTTACATCCAGGGTTCTCTGATAAGCCCTGCGCAGCATGTCCCGTACGGCCAATAAGGCGTCGGGAAGCCCGGGATCCTCGGATAAGATACTTTCTCCGGTGTGATCGACTTTCCAGCCTTTAGAAGTGTACCAGGAGACGGCATCTTCTAATGCGATCCATAACCTCTGAACTCCGCTAGCCTGCCGGATCAGACTGGCGCTTTCGGCCAGGAGAATTATTTTATACCAGGCGATTCGGTTTTTAGCCTGCTTGCCCCAGAAGCTTTCTGCATGAGCTTGATAGAGAGCAAGATTTATTGCTAGATAATTTGAGAGCTCTGCCGGTCTCCCGATGCGTGAAATACGCTCCACCTCTGATTTAAAAAACATTTTCTCAGCAATGAAGGACGACACAGGTTTAGGCAGCTCTGTAAAGCTCTTTGCCCAGAACTGTAATGATGTTTTTGCATCTGCTCCCTGCACCAAAAGCTCAAAAGCATCAAGGTAGTCTATGTTCTTCTTCATCCAGGAAAGAAGCTTTAAAGCTTTCTTCCGCTTGCGGCCGGGAGGGATAATTTTCTCCTCCTCTCCCGGAGGATTATCAGGACCGAGCTCGGCTGCTTCGGTCACAAGAATGCAGGCAAGCGCGTTGATCCGCCATTTTCCCAATCCAGGTTCTCCTGGTTCTGGAAGCCCGAAATCCTCCACCGCCCTGCGCCTGAAAACAGAGAACTGTTCTTTTCCCATAGAGGGTTGAGGCTCTCGATGCGTGGAGCACAATACGTTGAGGAAACGCTCGTTATCGATGAGGGTTTCCTTTATCTTAACCAGGTTCAGCTCTTTCCATCCCGATTTCGGCCGATCGAGCCATTCCTTAACATGAGATTTCAGCAAATCCCTGAACTGCTCGATATCCTCGGAGGCAATTTGCAGACCATACTGCATTAGCACTTCGGGTATGCTAAAGCTGACGACCTTTTCAGCATCACAGGCAAAGGCTTTAGAATAGGACAAGTCGTCCAGGCTTTGGGGAATCCATATTACCCTTGGTTTTCTCAATGAGTTAAAGAAACGCTCTCTGAGCTTTAGCTCATGTTCTTCCTCAGCCCATAGCTCAAAAGCTCCGCCGGCAGACAGGGTGAGAAGGATGTCCCGCCATTCCCTATCCGGATCGCACCATATAATAAATGGGGGAGGCTGAATCTGTTTTTTAAGAATTGAGGTAATATCCTTTTTCAGCCAGTTTGCCAGGCTATCGGAAGCGCCGTTCATGTTCGAGTTCCTTTTTGTAAAATAGGACCCCAAATTGTCAGGAGCAACTCCTGCCCTAAAAGTTTATATTCAGGCTTCCTGCTCGAAATAGCCTCGCTTTCGTGGATAATACGCCGCACTCCTTCACCTCGGGATTCGAGATAAGATTGATTTGTCTCTTTGTTTTTCATCCGCGAAAGAAAAGAAACTAACAGTTGATTTCTTGTAAACACACGGAACGGCATATTCTCAATGGTAATAGTGTTGGGAAGATCGCCCGGGCTGTAAAGCTCGAGTCTATCGGCAAACAAAAACAATCTTATTTTCGAGCCGGAGATAGAATAGTCTCTATGAGCAACTGCATTGACAAGCGCTTCAAACACGGCGCCCAGGTTGAACTGCGGCTGATCAATTCGGCCTACAGGCTTTTTTGCGGCTATTATCATAAATCGTTCAACAAATAAGAGTGCGTCATCAATCTGCTCGGAGGCTGTACCTTTGATCTGCTTACTATGTATGAGATCATTTGAGTCAAGCTCAAAGCCCCTGTAGACGGCTGCCTCTATATATGCCGAAGGAAGGTATTTCTGTACAGTTGGGCTGAACGCAAGCAATCCTGCAACAGTCGGTCGATCAATGCCGTTTTCATTTCGTATAGTGATGCGAGTATTCAGGAGCAAATTTTTAAAAGGTATGGTAACTGCCTCGCTGAAATAACTCTTTATCTTTTCTACCTCCAAATCCGCTTTCGTAGCATTGTATACCGGCTGCTCATCGAATACAAAGCTTCTGTCGCGCTGCTGGAGAAGCCGGGATAATTCAGCTTGGGTTAAATTTCGCTTCGAAGAGCCGACGCGGATAAACCAGCGCCCGGAAGTAGTTCTGTGAACATATATACTCTCTCTGACTGCTGCAAGCATTATTGTTACACTTTCACCTTGCGTATCCGGTAAGCGCATTTTTCGGATTACGGGAACCATCGGCGGATCGCAGTTGTTGGAAGCGATGTTTACAATCCACCTTTCAACGACTCCTAAATGATCCTTAGGAATACCTTTTACAATACCTTGATCATCAACGCCTAAAAACAAGGTCCCGCCTTCAGCATTGGCAAAGGCAACCATTTCCTCAGCGAGACTTTCCGGGTTTGGCGATATAACTGAGCGCTTTCCCAGTCGTATCTCTTTGAACTCCGTTACACTGTCTTCGCCCGCATCAAGCCGTTCATGGATTGATTCAATGCTATTCAACATATTACTTTTCCTTAATCCCACCATCCTGGCTTTGGAAGCTTGCCCTCCCGGCACCACCGCCTCTCATCTGCCCTCCATTCTGCACGATTCTCAATAGCTTTCTCAACATCTTTTTTAGACAATACATTAAGCGTTAATAAGCCTGCACGCTGAAGAGGTGCGATATTCACCCTTACACCGTCGTTTATATCCGGAAAGTAAGCCTTCTCCTGATTATAGAAGGAGTCAGTGTCCCCGGGTGGAGACTTTTGACCATCCAAAGAATTCCATTTATCAAGCGGTTCCCCCCCGATTGTTTTATAAAATTTTTCCGTATTAAAACCATCCTGTATGATCCTTTCCAATTCCTCATCAAAAGACCTTAACTCTTCTATCCAGTTATCTAACTGATATTTTCTACTTACAACATCATTACTCTCGGAATTAAATCCCTGCAATGTTCTGAACTCAGTTTCATAGCGGGTCATAAGTGGTCTAACATATTGGCTGCGAATTTTATGGATAAGATCAGCATCGAGTTTGTGATAGTAAATAAGGCAGGAGAAAGCCGGGCTTTTCTTTTGAGCTTTAAGCCCTTTGCTTAAGGGTTTACTCTCTATCTGCCAGGCGATAGGTCGCTTTCTGAACTGGGATATATGGCGCTTGAAGAAATCTCCACTCAGCCAGGGGTCCAAAGGCTTCCCCACTAATTCTTCAAACTTACATTCGATCTGGGTAACTGTTTCAGCAGGAAATTCATAGACGATCCTTTCGCGCACCCTATCTAGAAGTGAGTTTTCGCCGCTGCCTTCAGTGATGGGGATGATCCCGTCCTGATCGGACCATTCGGGAACAGGCTCTTCTTGCTTTATCTGGACCGGCCAGCGGTGCCCGAGCAGCTGAAGTACCAGAACGGTGAATCTATCCTCCAGGATCCGTTTTTCCTCAGATAAACACCGCCATCCCTGCTCCTCGATACCTTCCTTAAGAAACCAGTAAATAGAAATTGGGTGGATCTTCATCTTCTGCGATAGCTCTTCAAGAAAGGTTTCGGTAGGGATAGGTATTTGAGCTCCTGCGGATACTTCCTCTTCATCGCCCTCTAGAGAATCACCCAATTCTTTCCAATCGCCTTCTTCTTTGACCCCTGGGCCGGTTTCGTAGAGCGACAGAAGTCTAGTCTTTATCAGAGTCAGTTCTGCTTCAGCGTAAGCTCGCCGCTCAAAAGCAGCCAGTAAAGTGACAACCTCATCGGAAAGTCGCGGGAGATCATCCGGTAATGAGGGCATCGCATCGTAGCCCCGGATGAGTGGATACCATCCCGCTGGCGTTCCTGTTTCATCCAGGACTGCGGCGATGTCTTCTTCGTCCAGACGGTACGCATCGAACACGAGTCGTTCAGCGAATCCTTCCAGGGTGTGTAAAGCTGTATCTATACAGATCTCTTGCAAGGGGTTTGAGTAAATCAAAACGGCATTGGTAGGAGAGAAAGTTCTTTCAGTAAGATCAACAATAGTGAGTCGTTTTTTTAGAGATACACAATTTGTATCAAGGTTCGATGAGATATCTAATGAATTAACCGGAAGCGCAATTCGAGCTACATAATCTTCACTTAGATCAATCTGGGCTCTAATATCTCGAACTAAGTAACTTGCAACTCTACAATTAATTATGTTGCCAATACTGTCCCCTTGATTCTTTGGTATTACAGCAGACGATTTATGAGCGAAAATACTTGCACCGTGTATCCAACGAAGTCCAATACTTCCTCTGGCAGTCGTTGTGTAGGTCCACCCCTCCTTGAAGTAGTACTGCTCGTTCTGAACTCGTGGCGAAGGCGTGGCTTTAATCCGTGCTCCATCATGCTCCCAATCGACCATCCACCAGTGGTGGCCGAACCACTTGCCATATCCTCCGCCTTTCTCAAAGGGAACCCAGCGTCGATCATGCATCGGTTGGCCGTGTTGATCAGGCGGAATCTCCCATACGAAACGCACAAAGCGGGGATCGTTAGCAGTCGCCAAACCTTGTACTACATTCGCCACATCGCCGAGCGTTTTACCCGAAAGTAGCTCAAAAAACCGTGGACGCAGCCAGTAACAGAGCGGCGAGTGAGGTATGTTGAGAAAATCCATCTGAAGAGGTCTGCTTATTACAGAGCTTACCATCATCTAACCTCAAAGGAATTATATCAAAGTCTATCTCATTTGCTTGAAATATTTTCGTATTATGGAAACCTCGTTCTTTTTCCATGCGATTTACCTCTTTTTAAACTCCTCAAGCCATATTTTCAACAATTCCAAATCCGGTTTTATTTCATCGGGTAGAGGGAGGAAAACAGCAAGTTCATCTGGCTGGGAATGTTCGTAGCGCGAGTATTTAGTCATAAGCTGATCAAACATCTTGCAGTCTTCAGCCTTTATTCTTGCTAGTTTATCTATTTTTTTATCGGTTTGCACTGATCTGCGGAATCTACATATTATATCAGCTAATAGATCCTTCTCTATTAAACGTTCCAAAAGAATTCGAACATCGCTGCAGATCGACTTGGCTAGCACTTCATATTCACTCACACCCGATTCCTGAAGAACCTTGTTTGCCCTCAGGAGCCTTTCCTTAAGTAAAGTATTCAGAACTTTGTCCGGCTTCTTGGCGAAGAGTGGAGCCTCGTCTGGCTCCCCAATACCCCAGGGTTGGCATCTAAGGCAAATAACATGAGGCTCAATGCCTTCCTTTTTTGCAGCATCTTGCAGAAGCGATAGCATAGATAACCGGTGGGTGAAAACAATCACCTGACGCTTCCGGCATAGCTCAACGACACGGGTTACTGAAGCCTCTTCGAAATCCTGGTCTAGGGATGAAATAGGATCATCGAAGATGAAAGGCGCGCCTGAATCCTCAGCCTCCATATCTGCAATAAAAGCTGCCAATGATACAATACGGAACTCACCCTCGCTCAACACTTCAGCAGACGGGACTTTTTCACAGCAATCCTTGAGTCTGATCTGGTGATACACTCTTCCATGCTCGGTCCTGCTTTTCACCAATTCAACAGGAACACGTGAAGCACCGAGTTTCTTAAGCTCGTCATTAAACCTCTGGATATAGGCTGAAGTGATCAGCTCATCGGCCAGAGTCGATTTCTTTACAGATAATTGCTGCGTGTTAGTCAACTTACTTGCTTCTTCCAGTTTGTGGAGATATCCTAGGCGGTTGATTTCATCTTTGATGGCGGTTCTTTGCTGCGAAATCCAGCGTCGTGCTTCCAGCTCTTTAGCTCTATTCTCAAGAGCTTCTCGGTTTTCACTCTTTGCATCTTCCTCCAGTTGGAGGATCTCTTCTTCCTTTTCCGCGTATCTTTTTTGAAAAGAAATCAGTACATCTTCCGATGGTAACGTCCCGACTGAAGACAGCTCTTCTGCCCTCAACAGGCGTTCTTTGCGATTATGTAGAGATAAACAGTAAGATATTGCACCTTTGCGCTCAGTATCATCGGTGATTCCAGCCGAACTCAATAGCAGTTTAAGGTGATCTTCAGCAGGTATTCCCTCGAGACTATCAGAAAGCACTGAAAGATGCTCTTCAGCTGTGCAAACCTCTTTCTGAAGCCCGCCTTTAACGAATTGTTCGAAGCTTTGGAAAAGCTTCTTAATTTTTGCATCAAGAGGCTGCTGGCATAGGACACATCGTGCACCATTGGCAACATTAGGGAATGGAATTCCTCTGTAAGCAATTTCCTCCGAATATTTACGTGCCTGCTCCCACAGTAATTTCCAACTTTCAGAGCCTACACCCCCCAGAGGTACATCTGAAAAAACCTTCTTTGCATCTTCTTCCGCGGCTCTTTTTTTCAGTCTAAGGTCCTCTTTGGCTGAAAGATAAGTATTGCAGTTTTCATCCAAAAGACGATTCCTGAATGTTTTAAGCTGACTCATCAAAGTCATCAGATTGTCGTTAGATTCTTTTAAAGTTTTTATTCTCTCATCTGGAATTGTTTCGGACAGCCTTTTTTTCAGCTCAGTTAGTTTTGATCCATGCTCCTCAGTCCATCCGCATTTTTCATCAACTTCTGCCATATCTATCGAATAACTGAGCTGGTTATACCATCCATCCATCTCTGTCAATTCTAATTCACGCGGAAGAAGTGGCTTCCTAGATTCCGTACGCTCAATTTCTTCTTTGAGCATCTGAGACACTTTTCCGCAGGCTTCTGTCAACATACTAAAGAGTGATAGAATCCCATGTTCATAGGTTACTTCATTCTCCTCGTTTACATAGACATATCCACATGCAGCATCATACATGGCGATGGAACGTAGCTCATCGATAACCCCGTCAGACGGGCTCCAGGTTATTTTCTTTATTTGCGAACGTAATCCGACTTCAAAAGTACATGATTGTTCCGAGATAGCAGTATCAAATACATTCCTATGCAGCGGCCCGGGGTTTCTTGCCCCACTGGCATGCTTGAGGGCACGACTATATCCGGATTTGCCTGAGCCATTTGCACCATATATGACTGTCAGGGCAACATCTCCAAACTGAAGCGGATTGCGAGGAGCGAGGGCATTTATGCCTTTCAGATCGATGATCGAAAGCAAGCGCATCGATGTTCCCGAAGCCTTAGAAGGCGAACCACCTTTGGGGATTTCCACGGGAATAGGGTCAAGTTCGATATCTATATCGATACCCGCTTCCTTCTTACAGAGAAGGAGTAACTCTTCGATTTCTTCCTCTGTGATAGCACTATTTTCAATAAGGCGTTTTGCAGCATGCTGAAGCCATAGAGGCTGTTTAGAAAACCATGTTTTCATGTCATCCCAGAAATCTTTCATGCTTCTGCCCGGGCATCCTTCGGGTTCAGTTTTCTTATACGCTTCAGAGCCAGGCGAAAATAATGATTCATTTAATGTTCATTCCCTGATATCTCTTTATATGGAAAGGATTTATGCTGATTCATTTTTTGATTCATTTCTTCCCAACCCGAGCCGATGTCTCGAGTCCGGGACCAGGTACGTAGCGGGCGCCCCGGCCCTTACCCTGTAGTTTCAGGTATCCTTCTCGAACCAGCCGGTTCAGCTCCCTGACCGCCCGAACGCGAGGAACCTGGAACATCTCTCGAAAGGCCGCATTTGTAAGATATTTCCGCGCCGCGAAGTATTCTCTAAGGCGCGGTAAACGCGCCTGGAGGAACGCTTCCGCTTCCCGGAGGTCTGGTGCAATATGGTAGAATGCGCCGCGACCTGGCGCTTCCGCCGGCATAATCATGCCCTTCGAAACCATATCCTGAATCTCTCGGTAGGCCTGGTCCCGGTCCACTTTATTCAAATGTCGATAGTCCTCGTTCGCGAAGCCCTCCGGCCGGGCCAGGAGAATTCGCTTCTGTGCCACTGAAAGAGGCATAGTCTGAACTATATCCTGCCACTCCTGACTGGGCCCGGTGAAGGTCGGCTCGTTACGCAGGATGACCATGAACTCTCCAGCTTCGACGGTAAACTCCGGCGGTTGAAGAAAAGAGCCTTCCATCTCGTCGAAAATTCGGGGTATACCTTCCCCCTCCTCACGCATGAGTCCCAAATCGGCCAACAGGCGGACGATGAGCGGATTGCGACTGGCATGAACCGGTTTTCGCTGGCGGAGCAAATCGAGGGTGACGGGCGGAACCAGCTCCCCCGGGTTCTTTACCTCCATACGGTCGTTGAAGAACCAGACTTCGATCTCCCGAGATTGGTCCTCATAGTCCCTGTGGGCGAAAGCATTGACGACGGACTCCTGCTAGGCAAATTCGGGGTACTCCGGCATTTCGCGGAAAAAGAGGTCGTGAAGTTTTTCTGAGCGCCGTATCTGCTCCTTGGCCAGGCAATACGCTTCTGGGATAGTCGCAGCCAGCGCTGAATCGATTCGACCGATCTGAGTTACGTTGCGTTTTCTCCCGTGAAGGCGCTCTTTCCCAGCAACGCGGAAAAAACGGATCCCAGCGCGCGGGTGCCACCGCGTCATTGGAGGCTTGGCGAATAGAAGCAGACAGGCATTCGTGATCGCAGGAGATCCAGCTCTATGTATGAGCAGCCCATAGCGCGCAAGCAGCTCTTCAGTGCTTCGGCCACGGAATATCGTGTTATTAAAAAACTGCTCCGCAAGGCTAAGATCGATATCGTCAAGTGTCGCCTCCTGGCGAACTCGTTGTTCGTACCCGATCCTACGGTACGCCTCCTTACGCTCATTGATGACTTCTTGCGGTTCATGCACAACATGGTCACTAACGCGATAAGGGAATCCGTTCCCTACAAACATCACCGCCTCGGGAGCAGATGGTACCTGAAAGACCAGAATCTCCTTTCTATCAATGGATATCCGCTGCACCACACAGCGGACTGAGGGGCGCAGCCGTCGTTCCGGCACTGCAAACAGCTTATCAAGAACCTCTCCCGGATATCCGTGTCCAGAAGGAGTGCCATCGTCCTCAACCCCCAGCAGGAGCGTGCCGCCGTCTGCATTGGTAAACGCGGCAACGCTTTCAGCCACAAAGTCGCGTGCTTTACGCCGCTCCAGGGGTCTTGGTGGATCGCGGGACTGATCCCAAAGAGATTTAAATTCCAGGAACTGGCTCTCTTCGCGATCCAGAAGCGCTCGCAGCTCGCTTTCGGTAAAAAGGGCTCTCACCGTAGACTTCAAGACTCTATTCCTCCGGGAAGATCAATTCTGCTCACTGTAACTACGGGAACCGGCTTTCCAATCTATCAGACGTGAATGTTCCGAAAAACATTGTTGCCTTCCCTCCATACTTTAACCTCTGTTCTTACTATCCGTTTGTCAATCGTCTCTCAACAAAATATCGGTCAGGAATAAGCGGTGAAACCTTTGTTTTAAACCGATTAAGATTCCTGTAGGGCACAACGCCGCAATACTGAAGCACGCCTATAACCAGGGCTTCACCTACCTGTATGGCTTGAGCGCACTGTCTCAACCGCGCCACTGAGATGTACTGTTTGAACGGGGCGCAGTAATCAATAATCTCTTTAGCTTTAATCATTTTTAAGGCAAACGCATCAGCCTGCTCTTCTTTGCGTCCTGAGCGTTTCTGATCCATGCTGTCCAGGTATTCACCCTTGCCGTCAGAAAGATGAAGCAGCACATGCGCTATTTCATGGGCTAGGGTAAACCAGAAATTGTCCACTCTATCTTGCCTGGCCGTATAAACAACGATGGGTCTTCCGTAATGAACAAATGCGGCGCCATCCAGATATGTCTTTTGCAGGTGGCTCAGGATGTAAAATACCACCCCCGCATGCTCGAGCTCTTTTAAGAATATTGTGATTCCGTCCACTTCCTGAGTGTACTGCGTAAACTTATCTGCCAGTTTATTAAGCCTTAATTTGCTATATGCTCCGGTTTTAAAGAAATCGGCGCTCTGTTTCGCCATCTGAAGCCAGGTTAAAGCATAGTACTTTTCATACAAGTCAAAAGCACCGGACTTTTTTAAACCGGCAGCCGGCTTGTTCATGAATGAGAAATCTAAATCATTGATCTGCCAGAAATCTTTTACCTGTTCTATAAGTCCATCAGGTTTTGAATAGTTTTTTAACCACCCCTTTTTAGTCATCTCCTTGACAGGCATGTAACGATATACCTGGGCAAGCTTTTGGGTTGCTTTTCCCCTGGAGCTTTCTTCCTGATCACGTAAACGATAGGCCGTATCCAGGTTCATCCAGAATTGGGGCGATTGTCCGAATGCCTTGCCTAAAAGCCGGGCTGTTTCAAAGGTGATCGAGGTCTTATTTTTTATAATCTCATTGACTGCTTTTACCGACATACCCACAATTTTAGACAGGTCCTCCTGAGTCCAATTTAGGGCTTCCAGGTCCCCCTTGATAACCTCTCCTGGACCCATATTGATAAAGGGCTTAATCTTTTTAGCCATGTCATTCTCCGTAATGTAGTGAAATATCTTTCAAAAAGATCTCACCAACAGTTTTTTCTTCGTTTTCCCACTCGATTTCCATTTCAAGCCTGTACTTACGATCCAGCCGGACAGAATAACGATGTTCGTGGCCTTTCAGTCTCTCGAAATTGAGTGAGGGTTCTTTCCATAGATCATAGATCGTGTCCGAGGCTTTGAGCATCTCCACGACAATCACAAAACTCCGGATTAATTTCTCAGGGATTTTGTATTTGCGGCATTTGCCGGTTTCATATAGCTTTACCAGCCCCTTGTTTCCAAAATTGACCTGCAAGCATTACCTTATAGTTTATATGATACATCTCCTTTTAAAAAAAGTCAATCCGTTTTTACCTGTCAGGTTAAATTATTAATACATGTTTTAATCTCATACTCGAATCACCTCAGCTTCGACCTTAATAGACTCACGCAGCAGCCTGTCCTTCTCCTGCGGACTCTTCGTACCGATCAGCCGGAAGGCGGTCAGCCTGTGCTCATTAGAAGGCACAGACTTTGCCAGCGTAAAGAGGGCGATATTGACAACCTCGCCGCTGATCTCCGCAAATGCTCCGGGTCCCAGATGCGCCAGGGTCTCAATCGTAGTATCTCGCAGCAATCCCTTGAAGGCGCCGGTTCCGAGGTCCTTCAGCTTGTCCTCATCAACAGCCCCCGCATCTCTACGAAAGAGCGCAGGAACATACAGGACTGCTGGGTGACCATAGCCAGCTTGCCTGAAGGTGCTGTCATCTCCAGGCAGCGCAAAATGAACGCAGCATACAGATCACGTTTTCCTGGGCGGTAACGATTCTCCACGTACCCTTTCAGCACTGACCCCATGTTTTTACTGCCCATATAGGGCGGATTGGTTGCCACTACGTCGTACCTTCGGGATAAAAAATTGAAAAGCGCGATCCCTTGAGCTGCTTCCCGTACAAAGAAGGCTTGAAGGCGGTCGGCACTCCTCGCTTCGGAGTCGAAATGGGAGCGAAGTCTATCGATAACCGTTGTCTGCCACTCCTCAAATGATTCCATTTCCAGGGGCAGCTCACCCTGAAAATCCGTCCTAATCTCTGTAAAAAGCGTTTGCTGTCTGCCCGACTTCTGCCAGCTCTCTGACTGCCTTTTAATAGCTTTAAGCTCCTTTTCAAGCGGCTCTTCGATTTGCGCCAGGGTGCCGATTTCCTGCACATTCCTCAGGCCGTTAAAAACCTCCTCGATTGCTCCGGCCAAAGGCCTGTCCCCCGGGTAGCGGTTAAGGAACTGCTTCAGATGGTCCTTAGTTTCCGGAAGATGAATGATGGAAGCAATTATACAAAGATATAGAAGAGATATTTCATTATCATCTTTTGCCTCCTCTCTATGAAGGTCGCCCCTTTATAGTATGTGATTACCAGCCAAGTCTTCCTGATAGAGGAAGACAACGAAGCTCTCCAAAGCTGGATATCTCCTGTGCAGGAAGTGGTTTCTTACAAGTCCTTATGCTATTTGGATTCTTTTATGCACGACCCGCGTCTATACTTCTACTTGATGAACCTGACGCCCACTTGCATGTGATTCTACAAAAACAGGTATACGATCGACTCAGAGAGATCGCTCGACATCGTGGTTGTCAGTTACTCATTGCTACCCATTCAGAAGTACTGATAGATGGCACCTCCCCTGAGAAGATAGTGTCATTTTTTCAACATCCGCATAAATTAGAGGCTGATATAGAGCGTGAACAAGTTCGCGAGGCATTGAAGCGCCTGACCAGTTTGGACATATTAAAGGCCGAACAAGCATCAGGGGTGCTGTATGTGAAAAGTGAGACCGACCTAAACTTGCTGCGGGAATGGGCACGTATTCTTGACCACCCGGCTTACATGTTTCTTGCCCAAAATCCCTTCTGGCACAATAATCAGGGTAGACATCCACGTGAGGCTCGAGCCCATTTTTTCGCATTACGGGCAGTGAAGCCGAAGATTCCTGGGGTATTAATTCTTGACGGCGACAATCGACAACTTTCGGAGCATGAAATATCGGCTGAAGGTCTGACCATTGTACGTTGGAGACGCTACGAAGAAGAAAACTACCTGATACATCCCCAAGCATTAGCCCGATTTGTCAAAGGTGCAATGCCTGACCTATTTACGATGGTGTCTGAAGAAAAGGGGCTGGATTACTTAAAAAACCAGCTGCCCCCGGTGATATATAAAGACCCTTTGGCAGACCATGACTATTTAAATGTCACACCTGCCAGCAAAACACTGCTGCCCGGATTTTTCCAAGCAGCAGGTGTTCCGTTAACAAAGAATGAATATTATCAAGTAGCGGCGCAGATGTCTCTCGAAGAAATCCCGGATGAAGTAAAGGAAAAGCTGGATATGATTTGCAAGGCATTTAAGATAAAGAATAATG
>JAUWZD010000011.1 GCA_030615505.1 Spirochaetales bacterium
AGGCTGACTACTGGTCCATGGAGCACCAGCTAACGTGAAGATGATGTCGTCTTTAGCGGACGCAAGCGGCTGTTGGTTTCAAGTCAATGGCTTGCTGTATAGTTCGTGTAGTGTACACATTTTGCTCGGAATTCGGGTTAATAAGGATGTTATTCGTCACATTGTTCGCAGAATTTTTGATATGGAGTACTTAAAGGTCGAGAACAGACAACTGAAAGATGTAATTCGGAAGGATAAGCTGATATATAGAAGTAAAGCTATGCAGGATATTATGAGAACAGTCAAAAAAGTAGCTCCGGTTAATACGCCTATCCTGATTACGGGCAAAAGCGGCTCAGGAAAAGAATTGATTGCCGAGGCGATTCACAACCTCGGTAATTCAGCCGGTACCGAAAACAGAAAACCCCTTATAAAGATCAATTGCCCGGCTATTCCTGCGACTCTGCTGGAAAGTGAATTATTCGGATATCAGAAAGGGGCCTTTACCGGGGCAACAACGGATTTCAAGGGGAAGGTGAGGCTTGCCGATGGAGGCACTCTCTTTCTCGATGAGATAGGGGACCTGCCTTTAAATATACAGCCCAAACTATTAAGACTCCTGGAGCAGAAATGCTTTGAACCCCTTGGAAGTACTACTACAGTTACGATTAATACAAGGATTATCTGTTCAACCAACCAGGACCTTGAATCTATGGTCGAAAAGGGTTTGTTTAGAGAGGATCTTTTTTATCGCATTAATGCCATAACTATTAATATTCCGCCGTTACGAAATCGCCGTGAAGATATTCTTCCTCTCTCGGAGTTTTTTCTCAGTAAATATTCAGAGGAGATGGGAAAAAAGATTACAGGCTTTTCAGAGGGTGTAAAAAGGGCCTTGATGTCCTATGATTGGCCAGGTAATGTCCGGGAACTGCGTAATGTAATAGAGAGAGCCGTGGTGTTATCCGGTGGGCAGGGGATTACGCTGAGCGATATACCGCTCCTGGAATCCCAGGAAGAGTGCCCGGAAGAGCAGGTAGGTGAAAGCAAGCTTAAAGATCTGGAAAAAAAACTTTTAACTGATGCGCTTCGGAAATGTAACGGAAATATCACTGCCGCTGCCGGGGAAGTAGGGATTTCCAGAAACACCCTGAGATATCGAATGAAAAAGTATAATCTGACGAGGACGTCATAGGGACGAAGACGTCATAAGGACGAGGACGTCATAAAGCATAATGGTTGAAAATCACCGAATCGGTGGTTTATTTCAACCGATTTTTAATCATCTATTTTATACCTCTCTTTTTCCTTATATTCTAAGAACTTAGGAAACCTTTCTTGGCACGAATATTGCACACACATTAGCATAAAAAATACTAAGTCTTAAGGAGGACTTAATGAAAAAGACTCTATTAATGCTGACAGGGATCATTCTATTACTTGCATTGGTATCTTGTGGTCCCAAGGAGGCTGCAGGACCTGCTGAAGCTCCTGCGGCGGAGATCAATGTGCTCTACATGGCTCAGGCTGCCTACCAGCCGGAGGATGTTGCCGGGTGGGCAAGATTGTTTACCGATGTCACCGGCATAAAGGTCAACGTGGATTTCGTCAAATATGATGAGCAGCATGAAAAGGTTGTTGCCTCGGCAATAGCCGCTACACCTACCTACGATGTGTTCTCCCTCGATCTTATCTGGACAGCCGAGTTTGCCAGCAAAGGCTTCTGTGTTCCGCTTGATGATAAAATCGCAGGCTTTAAGGACGACATACCGGCACCTATTATGGACGCCTTTGTTTACGACGGGAAAACATGGGCCATGCCCTTCTTAGCCAATTTCCAGTTGTTCTTCTACAATGTGAACATGATCAAACGGGCGGGTTTTCCCGGAGCGCGGCCCAAGACGTTGGAAGAGATGGTGGAAATGATGAAGGCGATGAAGAAGAGAGGGATTGTGGAATATCCCTGGACAGACTCATGGAATCAGAAGGAAGGCTTAACTTGCGAATATGTATGGCTGACCGGTGCATTCGGCGGGGATACCTTTGATGAAAATGGAAAGCCTATTTTCAATGAAGGCCCCGGGCTAAAAGCCTTAGAGTTTATGGTTATGCTTTTAAAAGAAGGGCTTGCTTCACCAAAATCTCTTACCAATGATGAGCCTGCTGCCAGGGATGACTTTATTGCCGGTCAGGCAGCCTTTACCTCCAACTGGACCTTCCAGTATGGATCCCTGGATGATCCCGAAACATCTAAGATTGTGGGTCAGGCAAAGATGGGGCTGCTTCCCGTATCAAAGGATGCTCTAGGGAAATACCCCAATGACACGGCTTCCGTTTCAGGATTCCAGGGTGCGGCCATTTTAGCTAACTCGAATAACAAGGAGGCTGCCTGGAAGTGGCTCAGATTCTGCACCTCTCCCGTTCTCCAGCGAGCCTATTTAACCGAGATGCCGGTTTGGACATCTGTTTCTACGAGCGCCTATGCCGCAACGATGGATCCTGTTATGGACATCAAGTCAAAACAGATTGCAAATGTCCACCACCGTCCAAGGGTACCGGTATACACGGAAACATCATCCATCCTGCAGAAATATATCCATCAGGCTCTTACGATGAAGATGGCACCAAAAGAGGCACTGGACAAGGCAAAAGCGGAGATTGAAGCTCTTTAGAAAAAGAGTTTTAATTAAGCCTGGGGGATTACATTTAAGAATCTCTCAGGCTGATTTTTTAATGGGGTCTTTAATGATATATAGAGAAATGAGTACCCGGAAGCTTCTCCTCGTACTTATCCTTCCTGCGGTTATTATCATCTTCCTGGTTATTATAGGCCCCATTGCTTTTGCATTTATCTTATCCATCAATCAGGCTACTCCCCGATTGGGGGGAATCGATCTCAAATGGCGGGGCTTGTTGAACTATATACATTTCTTTTTTCAGGATCCGCAGTTCTGGCTTTCTGTACGGATCACCATGTATTTCACAATTGTCTCTTTAGCCGTCGAGCTGGTGCTCGGAACCGGTATCGCACTGGTTTTAAATAAGAATTTTTGGGGACGGGGATTTGTTCGCGCAGTTGTTCTGATACCCTGGGCTGTTCCTACGGTGGTTAATGCCCGTCTATGGGAATGGATATATGCCGGCAGCAGTTTTGGTGCTTTAAACGGCCTATTAAAAGTAATCGGCGCGCTTCCAGAGGCAAAGAATATTGTCTGGCTCGGTTTCGATGTTCCCTTTGCCGGTGTTCCCCTGCTTTCTGAATTTTTCTCCTGGATGGGAGTATCAAGAGCCCTGAATATGATTATCCTGGCCGATACATGGAAAGTGACGCCCTTAGTCGTTTTCCTCCTTTTAGCGGGCCTTCAGCAAATTCCTGAAAGCCTCTATGAAGTTGCCTCAATAGACGGGGCCAATGCCTGGAGAAAATTCTGGTCCATTACCTATGCCTATCTGAAACCCGTATTCCTTGTCATACTGGTGCTGCGCACAATGGAGCTCTTCCGTGTTTTCGATATCATCTATATCCTGATGCAGTACTCTATCAGGGTTGTTGGGATTTATACCTATGAGACAGGAATGAAATTTTTAAGGTTCGGAAAGGGTTCCGCTCTTTCATTTCTCGTCGCCATGTTTATACTGGCTTTCACGCTTCTTTATATTAAACTCTTTTACAAGGAAGAGATTTAATGATGAATATTTCTTTACTCAATAAAAAGATTTTGAAACGCATCGGCTTATATATTCTGGTAATACTAATCTTGCTCTGGACGGTTCTTCCCCTTATCTGGATGTTTTTATCCAGCATTTTCCCATATAAGGAGCTTATTTCAGACAGAGTAGATCATTGGCTGCCCTCTAAACCCACAGTAAGGCATTATATGTCTTTTTTTGACCCATCAAAAGAAATCAGCTCCCGGTTTTTAGCTTCTTTGAGAAACAGCATGATCGTGGCCTCTACAACAACTATTGTCTGCCTGTTTTTTGGGTCGCTGGCTGCTTATGCCATTGTGCGTATTGAGTTTAAGTTCAAAAAGGCCATGGTTATGTCCCTGATGTTCGTACGAATGCTGCCCACTATTACCCTGATCATACCATTTTTCATCATTGTCAACCTTATTGATACGGGACTTATTGCACTTTTTGGCGGTAATGTTCATCTATATGACAGTAAGCCTCTACTGATTATTCTGTATATATCTTTTACTTTGGGATTTGTAATCTGGATTATGCGAGGTTTTTTTCTAACAATGCCCAGGGATCTTGAGGATGCGGCCCGGATCGATGGATTATCCCGGCTTCAAACAGTTTTTCGAATTGTTTTGCCCCTTTCGTCAAATGGACTTATTGCAACCGGGGTTTTAGCCTTTTTGCTTGCCTGGGATGAGTTCATACTGGCCCTTATTTTTTCAAGATCCGATGCAGCAGAGACGATTCCTCTTTTTATCGCCGAGCTGGGTAGTCAATATATTCACGATTTTACACAGATATCCGCAGCAGGAGTTATTGCCTGTATTCCGCCTTTTGTGCTGGTACTCATTTTCCAGAAATTTATCGTTTCCGGTTTGACCATGGGCAGTGTAAAGGGCTAAAGTTTTTTTTTCACTTATCCTTTCTCATTTCCAGCAAAAAGATTAATTCAAAGGATTCATGATACCGAAAATTGAGAAGAGGAGAAATAGCCGTGCACAATAAACCTACGCTTAAATCTATAATGGAAAAAGAAACAGTGCTTTTAGCCCGTTTTGCAGACATGCAGGGGCATCTTCAGGAGATCGTGGTTGAGCGAAGATGGACGGGATTAGAGAAAACGATCGGCAGTTTACAGAAGCTCTCGGAGCGGATCGAAGAGTTGGAGCAGAAGAGATACCGGTTGTTCTGTACCTTGAAGGCATCATTAGGAGCGAATGAGAATGAAACCTTCACCCAGGTGATATCCCGCTTAGCCTTTGACGAGCGTCAGGAAATGATGAACCTCTACAGGAAACTGAAAATTGCCGTTATCCGCCTTAAGGGAAGATCCGGAAGGCTGGGCTATTATGTCCGCATACTTTTAGATTCTACCTCCCAGGTACTTGGGGAGCTTTTCCCACACAGAAAGGGCAGATTATACTCGCGTTTCGGCAGGACTAAGGCAGCCGCAGAGGAATCGATTGTACTGGACCAGAAATTTTAGGAGGATCGGATGCCGTCAACATTTTCAGGTATTGAGATTGGAAAGAGAAGCCTTATAACCCATACACTGGGGCTGAATACAATAGGGCACAATATGAGCAATGCTTCGGTGGAAGGATACAGCCGGCAGAGAGTAGAGATGAGGGCAACGGACCCACTCTATATGCCCGGCTTCAACCGGGATGCCCGCCCGGGTCAATTGGGTCAGGGCGTGGAGGTCTCAAGAATTGAGCGCATCAAAGACATGCTCCTGGAGCAGAGAATTATTGCTGAGACAAATGGTGAGGGATACTGGACCAGCCGGGATAAATATATCCTGATGCTTGAACAGGTCTATAATGAACCAACAGAACTTTCTGTCCGCTCTCTTATGGATAAATTCTGGAGTTCCTGGCAGGAGCTCTCTATTCATCCGACAGAAATGGGGGCTCGAAAAGCAGTTCTTCAGAGGGGAAGATCTCTTATCGATGCAATACACCACCGTTACAATCGGCTTAAAGAGATTCGCAATATGCTTGAAGGAGACATACTCGCTACAGTGGAGCAGGTGAACGGGCTGAGTTCTGAAATAGCCAAATTGAATGAACAGATTGCCAAAATTGAGGCTTTAGGGGATAACCCTAATGACCTCTACGATCGAAGGGATATGCTAACAAATAAACTGGCCTCACTTGTTGATATTACGATTGGCAACAGGGATCCGGATGAGTATGTCATATACACAGGAGGGATGCACCTCGTTCAGGGCAGGCATTATGAAACTCTATACACTGAACCTGATCCCGATAACGAGGGCTATTCTCAGATTCTCTGGCGGGATGGTGAGGATGTGATTTTAAGAGGGGGCAAGCTTGCCGCTCTATTAGGCTTAAGGGATTTTGACGCCCGCGAAGAAATTCAGAAACTGGATCTTATGACTATTAATTTTATAGACTTAGTGAATGAGATACACAGGCGGGCCTTCAGCCCGAATAATAGAACCGGGATTGATTTCTTTATAGAGTATCCATTTATCAATAATCTGGCCGGTAACTACGATCGTAACGGTGACGGTGAATTCGATTCCAGTTACATTTTCAGAATTACAGGAACCAATGCCCTTAATATGAAGGAACAGATCGGGCTTAGGGGTACGCTAACCCTTTCCGGCAGCGGCGGAGATATTGGGATAGATTATTTTCCGGCGGATACGGTTGAAGATGTCATTAACCGTATCAATAGTTCCGGAGCCGAGGTTGTTGCCCGTTTGAATCAATCCGGTCTGCTGACTCTGAAGGGGGTGCCAACGGAAAATCCCGGAGATCCGGAGTTTGTCATCAGGCATGTTGAAGATGATGGTCAATTTTTAGTGGGGTACGCGGGAATTTTGCTCCGATCCGGAGCGGAAGGAGCCTTTGACTGGGAAGTGCCGGATGCGGTTTTAACCTTAAGGGAGAATATAGAATTTGCAGTAGCCCCTTTAGCTCATCCTTCAGGATGGATTGTGGTGAATCAGGCTCTAATCAAGGATCCTGGCTCAATTGCCAGTTCGCTCAGTGAAAGCGGCGGAGCCACTGGAGATGGTTCTGCGGCTTTAGCTATTGCGGGTCTTAGAGTTGAACCGGTTATGGTGGGCGCAATTGAGACCTTTGATGAGTATTTTGCCAGCATAGTGACAGAGATTGGGCTGAAAGGTGAAGCAGCTTCCCAGGCTCTGGAAACAGAGACCCTGGTGTTAAAGGAATTAAAGGATCTGCGGGAGTCTATTTCCGGAGTGAACATCGATGAGGAGCTGACCAATATGATTAAATATCAGCATGGTTATTCAGCGGCGGCCAGATTTGTAACAGAGATCGACAGAATGCTGGATACCATTATTAATAGAATGGCGGTTTAAGAGGTAAGTCATGAGAAGAATCAGTACAAACATGCCTAATTTTGATATGAACTACTACATGCGGCTGCGAGAATTCAAGATGAATGAGATGCAGAATAAAATGGGCTCTCAGACCAGGCTTAAGGATTTGAGGAATGATCCCCTGGCTGCCGGGCATTCCACACGCTATCAGTCAAAGATTGTGCGCCTGGATCGTTTTGCCAAAAATATTAATGCAGTTAGAGGGGATATGGCTCTGATTGAAGGCAATATCAGATCAGGTTTAGATATTATCCACCGTATCAGGGAAATTGCGGTTCAGGGGGCTAATGGAATTTACAGTAAGAGCCAGATGGCTTACATGGGGGCGGAGATTAATCAACTTCTTAGTGAATTTGTTACTATAGCCAACGCCAGATCAGGCGACGGAAATTTTCTTTTTTCCGGCTTCCGCAGTAAAATTGAGCCATTCAGAGTACATACCAGCCGGGTAGCAGGCAGTGGTCCGGGCCATGGGGGGGAAGCAATAAGTCAGGTTGAATATGTGGGAGATATAGGCAGGAATAGGGCTGAGATAGCAGAGAATACCACAGTTGATTATAGAATACCGGGAAACTATGCTTTCTGGGCGGAAAACCAGCAGATTTATTCATCCGTGGAAGCCACTACATATCGAGTTCAGGTGGATTCAAAGATTCGCATTGACGGGGTGGACATAGAGTTGAAAGAGGGCGATAATGTTTTTGCCATTATCAGTAAGATCAATGACTCGAATGCACCGGTAAGAGCAAGGCTTGATCCGGTTAAGGATTCTTTGGTGATAGAGACCACTTTTGCTCACCAGATTTGGCCTGAAGATATGGGGGAAGGAAGTGTGCTGCAGGATTTGGGAATAATTTCCAGGGGCAATAATTCACCCCCATTAAATATCAGTGACAGCGCCCAGGTATTCGGCGGATCCGTCTTTGATATGATTATTCATCTGCGAAATGCATTGTATTCCGGAGATATACATTCCGTAGGAGGTTCGGGCCTGCGAGGAATCGATGAGGCCCTTGAAGGCTTAACGGCTAATCTTGCTGAGATAGGCTCCAAAGATGCACGCTTAGACATTACGGCACGCAGAATTGACTATGAAAAACCTGAATATATCAGATTCAATTCTGATGAAGTAGATCTTGATTTGAGCGAGGCTATTACCGAGCTCAAGATGCTTGAATACACCCATAAGGCAGCGCTGGCAACAGCGGCCAGAATTTTGAGGCCGACTCTATTGGATTTTTTGAGGTAAGGCTATGAGAAT
Source organism: Spirochaetales bacterium (assembly GCA_030615505.1). Lineage (GTDB taxonomy): Bacteria > Spirochaetota > Spirochaetia > SZUA-6 > DRHE01 > JAUWZD01. The sequence continues at coordinate 8,310 of JAUWZD010000011.1, forward strand.
AGTTACGAAGCCCTATGGCGCAATTGATGTTGATGAGAGACAGAAGATATATTTTCCCTATGGTATTTTAGGTTTTGAAAATCTGAAATACTATGTTCTGCTCGATGCGGCTCAGCAGCCTTTTTACTGGCTGCAGTCCATGGATGTGGTTGAAATTGCCTTTGTGCTGCTCAATCCCCGCATATTTCGACCGGATTATGAGCTTGAAGTTGATGAAAAAGAGCTTGAGGAGATCGGCATTACCTTAGAAGAGGATATTCTGGATTTTGCCATCGTTACTATCCCGGATAATCCGGGGGATATGACGGCCAATTTACAGGGACCCATCATAATCAACAGGAAGGCCAAAATAGGGCGTCAATCCATTTCAACCAATCCCAAATGGGAGGTTAGACATCCTGTTTTAAAGGAGCTTTCCCCAGTAAGGCATGATGAGACAAGGCAGAGGACATGCTGATTCTCTCCAGAAAGATCAATGAAACCATCATGATCGGGGATCAGATCGAAATCTCTGTAGTCGATATCAAGGGAGACCAGGTAAAGATCGGGATTAAGGCTCCACATCAGATTAAAATCTTCAGACAGGAAGTGTACCGGGCAATTCAACAGGAGAATATAGAAGCTGTCAAAGCAAAGCCGGCCTCACTTCCTCAATTGGATAATTTTCTAGATAAAGCAAAAAAAAGCAGAAAAAAGTAGAGCGGACTCATAAAAAGTCATTCTCCGTATAGATTAATCTCAGCCTCACTCTTCCTCAGATAGAGAGGTTTTATTTCTTCAACAGGAAGCCTATTTTCATTATAGAGTTTTTGACCTATCTCCAGCAGGGCCTGGGGGTCAGTAAGCGGATAGCCTGCATCCAGGGTGATCGTACAACTGCCGGCGCTCTGAAGCCTCTTAAACAGGGCATCTCCCTGAGATCCGGTGAGCAGTATTCTGCCCGGCGCCGATAAGCGTTCCACTAGTGCATCCAGGGAGATATCAAGGTAGTCCGATACCCTGACTCCTTTCTGATAAAGGGCAGAATAGTAGCGCTTTCGCATAGCAGAGAGAACAGGTGCCACCAGACCGTCAAAGTATCTGAATCTATAAGCAAGAGCATCCAGGTTTGAAATGCCGATAAGGGGACAGCCGCAGCCCTCAGCTATACCCTTGGCTGTGGCCAGACCGATGCGCACTCCGGTAAATGACCCGGGACCTATTGAGCATACTATCAGTTGCAGATTTCGGGGGGTGATTCCTGCTTCAAGTATGATTTGATTAAGCTTTGGCAGCAGAGTTTCGGAATGCTTCAAACCTGCTTTTATAATTGATATTCTTAGTTGATTGTCTGCCTGCAGACAGAGTCCCAGGGCTTCTGTCGAGGTATCAAGTGAAAGAATATTCATAAGTTAAGACCTGTAATTTGAATGCTCCGGTATCCATTTTTTTCAAGATGTATATGAATATTAATGCTTTCTTCCGGAATAAACTCCCCGGCTCTATCACTCCATTCTATAACGGAAATAGCGAGTTTTTCCGGTTCCTGGTTGTTAAGGATTTCTTCAAATCCTAAATCCTCCAGTTCCCGGATCTGTTCAATTCTGTATAAATCTATGTGAAGAAGCCTTAAGCCCCTGGGGTTTAAGTATTCGGAAATTATGGTGAAACCCGGGCTGGTCACCTCATCTTTAATCCCCAATGCCCTGGCAATTCCCTTTATCAGTGTTGTTTTGCCTACTCCCAGATTTCCCTCCAGGGCAACCACCATGCCTGGTACAAGGGATTTTCCTATTTTGTAGCCAATATTTATTGTGTCTTCAGCGGATCTGCTTTCGAAGAGAGTCAGGGTTGATACTCTCGAAATGTCAATTTCATGGTAGGTTCAACGTATGCCAATAGGTGACAGGCTTTTTGAAGTATAATTGTAAACGTAGCTGTAGATATTATTCAAATTCCGGCTGGAGAGTTTGGTGAACATCACATGCATGATTCCTCCCCGTACCTTCTGGCTCCGCGCTCGTTTTACTTTCCCGTATACTGTAATTCTCTGCGTTCTGCTTATTTCAAACTCCAGTTTGACTAAACTGCCGGTTTTAAGTGGAGACATACTGGCAATGGAGCAGCCGCCTGCGGAGATATCCAGGATATTTCCCAATAATCTTTGATTATTCTGAACCACGGCTCTTCTTTTGGCCCGTCGCCCCTGGCCTGATATTTGAATTCTAATGGGGTAGAAAAAACAGGGACGGTGCAGGTGTCTTCGTCGAAATTTCCTCTGCTGTTCTCTGCGAAGGGTTTTGGAATGCTGAATAAGAATACAGACTATGCCCTTTATATTATCATATCCCAGGACCTTGGTTTGGAATGAATAGCCTGCATCACTTTCTCGCCAGAAGTGTATTCTTAATCGGGTTCCCTTTTTTAGACGGAAGTCGTGTCCGGCTTCGTTTTTCGGTGCAGTGCAGGCCAGCATATCCCTCATATTGGACACGACTTTGGTTTGAAACTCTCCGCCTGTTTCCGGATTCACAATTAAAGCCTGACCGAGTTTCATAAGATTGGTGGATCTGACGCCGATCCCCCTTCTTGAGTTTCTCTCAATAATCTGCTTAATCTGAAATACCTGACTTAATTGTTTTTCCTGCTGCTCATCATTAAGACCACGATTCCGCTCTAAAGAATAGATGCCCTTTTTCAACATGTCATCTAGAAGACCGGAATTAGAGAAGATGAGAAATGGTTGTTTTACCTTACAGACTCTTATCAGATACTCAAGAATATCTATATGATTCTTCCCCAGGCCAATATCTTTGGCCATCTTCCGAAAAATGTGTTGACTGTATTTCCTCCGTTGCTCAGGATCTAAATTTCTTGTCCGCCTGCTCCCTATGATATTACCGATAATAAGCAGAGCTAAAAATCCTATGATCACTAAGGCAAAGATCCAGATCGATTTAGAACTTGTTCGAGCGAGAAATTGATATTGTGTCTGTAAGAGTATAGGTGTGATATCAGGAATCATGTTATCTCCATGGCGAAGTCTTTTAGACCCTCCAGCCTGGGGGCGATCTCATATTCCATGAGGTCTCCGATCAATACGGAGTCTTGTGCTTTAAAGGCTTCTATAAGTTCCTTTAGGACATTGTTCAACTCCAGATAAAATTCCTCAAAATCCTTTCCGGCTATGAGCAAATGCCGGTCTTTAGAGGGCAGCGCTTCTCTTAATCCGGCAATAATGTTGATCAGACTCTGAGACAGCTCAGAGAAGCGGATGATGGATTCCATGGCCTGTCGATCCCTACCAGTTTGAAGGAGCACTGAGACCTCACTGATTTCTTCAATACATGGCTCCAACTCTTCTAAGAGTTCTTTTAGAGCTTCTTTCGGGTTGTGAAGCTCTTTAAGACGCAAATTTACACTTGCCTCTAATTTACATATAAGCCGTCCTGCCCCCTCATATATTTCTTCGGACCAGGACAGGATAGCATCTGCGGATGTACTGCTGAAAAGTGCAGTCAGCTTAAGAAGGTCCTGCTTAAGCTCATCTTTAAATTGTTTCTGGAAACTCTGCATTAAGTAGGGAAAACCCTCTATGAGCTCTTCTAAAAGCTTACGATTTTGGTTTTCAAGGGCTTGCTTCAGCATGCTAAGATACTCAAGCACTGTCTGAAGGTTATTAATTCGCACTTCCCTGGCATGCTTAACCGTAACGTGTAGGGTATCCACCTCACTGAGAGCCAGGTTCATCCACTCTTCGGCAGGCTGGGAGAAGAGTTCCTGTTCTTTAAGAATTGCTGATGTGATGATCAAGTTTGATCTTTCCAGCCAGGTTTCAATCGCTTTAATTACATCTCCCAAGGTATTCTCATTCTCGAGTGTAAAAGCCAGCGGTTGGCTGTTTATATGTATTTCCAATTGGCTATAACCCTCCTGCTTGATTAACGATTATACTGCCGGTTAAAATTCTCAATAGCCTGTGAACTCTTTTCAAGAGTATCCAAAGCACCCTCCATGATGCCGAATTTTTTTTTCAGCTCCCTCTCATAATCATCCAGATGCTTGTTGTATGCATCGATTTTCCTATTTTTTCCGCTTATAGAATTGTTCAAATTATCAACCCGGTTTGAAACAATTCCACCTGTTCCAACGTATGAATTCAGATAGGTGTCGATCGCATAGGCTGCCCCGGAATCAACGACCAGATCTTTATCTGTATCATAGCCAAAGAGATCCTTAACCCAGTCGGCATGTCTTAAGAGAGCCTCATCTAATTTTTCTTCATTAATCTGTAAATATCCTAGAAGCGTGGATTTATCCGGTGCAGCTCCCCCGCGGATTCTTCCCGCATTTGTGGCAATGCCGATATGAGCTAGAAGGGAAAGATCTCTCTTCCCTCTGGTAGGGTAGGGATTCATCATGATCCGCTGCAGCCGGGACTTTAACTGATTAAGAGTAAGATTTCCCTGAAAGAGACCCAATTCACTGTGGGCTCTTTCTTTCTCATCTTCATTTAAAAATTTGGCATCTTCTATAATGCTTTCATCCCTGCGGGTGAGGATATTAATCCTGGTATGCAGCTGATTGTAGTATCCGATAAAGCGAATGAGTGAATCTTTTATGGAATCAATATTCCGTTTTATGCTTAAGTTTACAGGATCTTCGGAGGATGAATGTAAGGTTAGATTAACTCCGGGTATAAGATCATCTATGGAATTTGAACTTCTCACTACTTCAATGCCGTCCATAATGATCACGGCATCATGAGCTGTAGACAGTGGATTCACCGGTCTATAATCACCCCGGGCAGTCTTATCAAAGATTTTGATATTTTTAATATGAATAATTCGATGTGTATTGCGATTTCGAAAGTTTAAGGAGTCTATTCTTTCCGGCAGTTCATCGGCGTCAAAGTGCAGGGTATAGAATTTTTCAGAATCCTTAACTTCAGGCAGGCTGTGAACTCTGCCCCGGTCAGAGGCAAACAGGATCTTCATATCGCTGATCCTCTCAGGAGGCTCAGGCGGTTCCAATTCAGGAAGCTCAACCTTTGATCGCGCGCTTTGAACCCGGATCCCCTTGAATTCAATACCACCTACATCCGGGATAGTTGGGCCTTCAGGTTTGAGCTTTATTTCGATCTCTTCTTCCGGGATAATTGTAGTACTAATCTCCAGCTCAAGGGCCATATTCTCGGTGATGGTAACGGGCCGGCTAAGGGGAATTTTCAATTCAGACCGCGGGTTAAGTGTCAACACGCCTTCTGTAAGAGCAAAACTGTCCTCAGACAGGGGGATTTCCCAGGGCTTTAAAGAAGATACGCTCAGAGATACGACAAGCACTGCCTCTGGTGAGCGTTCTACAATACCTGCCTGCTCGCCGAAGGAGAGCGCCTGATCGTGAAAGCTTAATCTGTTATCAGCTCCTGTTTTTTTAGCTTCAATAACAATCACTTTAGTTTCTTTAGTATCGTCCACGAGCGATGCTTTAAGTATATCTCCTGTTTTTCTGTTAATTGCATCAGCTAATTCCCTCAGGCTCCCGCCGCGGAAGTTGAACTTTACCTCCTTATCTCCTACCTTGAATCTATAGAGTCCTTTAGGAGCGGTATAATCCCTGGATAGAGATTTTGATATAAAGCGGTCCGCAGCAGCAATTCGATTGATGAGGATCTGTTTCTCTTCTTCAATGGCACTGCGCGAAGCTGTAGCTGTTAAACTGCTTTGATCTGAGGAAGCTGCAATTTTATCGTTAAAGGGATTTTCAAAGCCGTAGAGTTTCTTTGAGCTATCCTTAAGCTCGGACATCCTGGTATTGAGCCTGAGCCACGCATTTTTTTGTTCTTTAAATGTATCACGATCATTCTCCATCCGGATGAGCGGAATACGCTCCACTTCCATCAGGGCTTTTATCGTTTTATCAGTATTGTATTTACTGCTGACGCCGGGGATACTTATGTCGGACATTAAAACTCATTTATGCCTTCTTGACGAAGACATCATATTAGCAGAATACAGCGCCTGCGCAAGGCTGCCATTCTCGTCCCAAGGAGGTCTTCGTCAAATTTTTTCGTCGAATAGAAGCCCAATAGTCTCCTTAATTCTGGCGACGAGTCTCTGGATCTCGTCCGGTGGAATCTCCTTGATAACTTTATCGGTTGTTCCATCAATCACCTTTACGACGATGCGGTTGATTTCCCGATTGATGCTGAACTTCAATTTTCTGTTAAAGATATAGAAGGTTTGTTGTAATATCTCCAGGGATCTTTTAATTTCATCCTCATTATAAGTGCTTTCTCGATTTCGGGCATGCGATCGCCCCGGGAGGTGTTCATTTTTAGGGACTCTATGATCCCGGAGAATTCCTGATGTTATTACTGGAATTCCCATTCCCATAATTCAGCCTCCATTTTGTGCCGTATTCGGCCATTTTGTGCCGTATTCGGCAAAAGAGATAGGGGGAGTGCGCGAACCCACCCCTATCATATTTTCTTAAAAGAGGTAACGTCCAGAAACCTCTTTTACTTCGGGAACGGAAAAGATTGATTTTGCAATCTGTTATGCCAGTAATTGAAGAACAGACTGCGGTTTCAAATTGGCTTGCGCCAGCATGGCAGTACCGGACTGCACCAGTATCTGGTTTTTAACGAATGCAACCATCTCAAGGGCCATGTCCGTATCGCGAATCAGGGATTCCGCTGCCTGCATATTCTCTGAAGCAACAGCGACCCCTTTAGCGGCCATTTCAAATCGGTTCTGGTAGGCGCCCAAATCTGCTCTCTGTTTGGAGACAACCGTTAGTGCGGTGTCGACCAAACCGATTGCCTGATTTGCCGCATCCGGCGTGGAAATGGATATCATTCCCGCTTCACCGGCCTGGGCACCAGTTAGGCCTAAAGCCTCTGATGTCATGGTACCGATAAACACCGGTTCCCTCTGGTCCATGTTGGCTCCGACCTGGAAGTATATCGGTGCTCCTCCGACGCCTCCCAACTCAGGATTGGCAAACCTGCCTGTGAGCATATTCATGGCATTGAACTGGGCATGGGAAGCAATTCGGTTGACCTCATCTACGAGCTGGGATACTTCAACTGTAATCTGCATCCTGTCTTCCGGAGAATAGATACCGTTGGCAGACTGAACAGACAGTTCTCGAATGCGGTGCAGGATATCATGAGTTTCAGCCAGATATCCCTCTGCGACCTGGATAAAGGAGACCCCATTTTCAATATTCCTGCCGGCCTGATTCAGTCCTCGAATCTGTGATCTTAGCTTCTCCGAGACAGCCAGACCGGAAGCATCGTCCCCAGCCTTGTTGATCCTCATACCTGAGGACAGTTTCTGGATGTTCTTGTCAACTTCCAAGCTCTGGAACTTGAGGACCCGATTCGCATACATAGCGCTCAAATTATGATTAATTATCATGTCACCCTCCTTGTGTAATGTTAAAAAAGGCATCCTTTGCCTTTCGCTTGTGTTTGCAATGCCCGACAGGTGAATTATGCAGAGGAATTCGCGCAGCCTCTGCTCCGTTCCCATATTTCACTGTCCGGCAAAGAGATATCCCCAGCCCACTATAATCTTAGCCTGGGGAATCTCTTCACTCCGGCATACAATCGAAGGGTGATTATTTCAAAGAACAGAACGGATTCTATACTATATAGTGTAATACCTTAACCCAACAGTTGCAATACTGTTTGCGGTTTTATATTGGCCTGGGCCAACATAGCGGTAGCTGACTGGACCAAGATGGAATTTTTTGTAAATTCGACCATCTGTAAGGCCATGTCAGCATCTCTTATCAGGGATTCAGCAGCCTGGAGGTTTTCGGCGCCTATGGCCACACCCTGAGCCGCGTATTCCAATCGGGTCTGGTAAGCCCCGAGATCAGCACGCTGCTTATTAATAGCCATCAGGGCAGAATCAAGCACTCCTATGGAGCGGTTGGCGCCGGCCGGTGATGACAAGGATAGTATCTCCTTGCTGCCCGGGTCTCTCAGCTTGAGACCTTCTGTAGTCATTGTGCCGATGAACACACGCTCCCTCTGATCCATATTAGCGCCAATGTGGAACCACATGGATGCGGTTACAATATTTTCACCGGTCTCTCTGGCAAATCGGCCGGTTAAGAGATTCATACCGTTGAATTGTGCATGAGAAGCGACCCGGTCGATTTCATCGATGAGTGAAGAAACCTCTACCTGGATCTGCATCCTGTCCTCATCGGAGTATATGCCATTGGCTGCTTGAACGGCCAATTCCCTTAAGCGTTGGATAATATCCTGACTTTCCTGAAGGTATCCTTCGGTGGTCTGGATGAAGGATACGCCATTTTCTGCGTTTTTTTCAGCCTGCCTTAAACCCCTGATCTGGCTTCTCATTTTCTCGGATACTGCCAGACCTGAAGCATCATCACCGGCTCTGGTAATCCGAAGGCCGGAAGCCAGCTTTTCCATATTTCTGTTAATATTAAAATGATTGAGCTTATTTTGGCGCCAGGCGTACAGCGCACTCATGTTATGATTAATGATCATCGTTTCCTCCCTGAAACTTTAGGTTCAGTAATAGGCATCCTTGCCCACTGTTTAGTTACTTAGTAAATCCAGTAATGGATCGATTACTGTTTTTCTTTCCATGCACCTCCTATTTAAAAAAATTTAACCTTCGGTTTTAAAAACCGATAGTAAGATTAGAGGTAAAAGGTAAATCTTCCCCGGGTTAAAAAAACAGTATTTACCTCATTCTTTGTATCGTCATACATCCCTTAAAAACTTTAAAATTTTAATTAAATTTTTTTAAAAGGATCTTCATTCATGAAGTGAAGCTCTCCGAATACTGGGAGACATCTGAGTTTATCTGTCAATAATATTAAATGAAGTTTTGTCAATTTATCTACAAAACATAGCCACTGACGGATCCACAAAAATCCGCTGGCGGCTACCTTTCGATGACTTGCATCGATTGAGCTTACCGGAAGGTCCCGACCTTAGGGGAGGCTGCTTGGCTGAGTCAGAAGGAAGAATGTGGCTTTTGTTATCACATTCCAAAGCAGTGAAAGGTCTTCAGTGTTGCGCTTCAAACGCTTCAGCTCGTCAGCGGTAAGCGGCTCCTCAAGACACTGGAACTGTAGCTGTTCTTCCAATTAGGATTTGCGTTTAAGACTGGGCCTGAAAGCGCTGATCCTTCTGACGGACGGAAAGGATGAAAACGCTCAAAGAGAGAGGCAGAGCAGAATCAGGGATACAAAGGTGAGTGCGGATACTTCCTACTGTTGCTTCTTTAGTTAGAACGGATGATTCACAGGATATACAGGTTTTCCTCCTTTTAAAACTTCAAGGATATTGCGGGCCGCCTTAGTTTTAAGCTCAACGATTGATTCTTCACTGTAATATCCTGCATGGTCAGAAAAGATGATGTTATCCAGTTCTCTCAGCGGGCTTTCTTCAGGAAGTGGTTCTGTCTCAAAAACATCAAGACCTGCACTGTTTATTCTTCCTTCTTTCAAGGCTTTATAGATTGCTTTCTCATCAAGTATTGGACCCCGTGAGGTGTTAATCAGAATGACATTGCTTTTCATCAGGGAGATCTCATTTTCCCTAATCATTCTTCTTGTCTCCTCAAGAAGGGGAACGTGAACGGATATGTAATCGGATTCTTTGAGGAGGATTTTAAAATCTACCGGATTTCCGCCTGCTTTTTGAATCAATTCAGGATCTATAAATGGGTCATAAACTAAGACTTTTGCAAGTTCGAATCCGGATATTTTCCTGTGAAATGCTCGAGCTATCATACCGTATCCTACCAGTCCCAGAACCTTCCCTCTTACTCGATAACACGGTTGATCTTTATTTAAGTACCATCCTCCTTCGCGGATCCTTCTGTCTTTATAGGATACTTTTCTGATACAGCCAAGAAGAAGTGCAAGAGCCTGATCAGAGACTTCCTCATAGGAGTAATCCGGAACCCGGGCCACCCATATGCCTGCTTTGGTGGCGGCATCAACATCAATATTGTCATACCCCACCCCATAGCGGGACATTACTCTGCATTTGCTTAACTCCTGAATTACCTTTTCTCCCACCGGTTGCAGATTCACCAGCATCGCATCCGCATCTCTTAAAACCTTAATTGCTTCTTCCTCGGATTTTAATTTATAAACTTCTATCCGGGCGTCGATCTCCCTTAATATTTCTTCCTCTTCTCGATAACTGCCAAACCGATCATCTGTCACTACAACCCGGAATCTACTCATAATTTACCTCTTTTTATCTATATTCCCAGCATCTCATCACAGGCTTCTTTGAGTACACCAATGGATTCACGGAGAGCCTCTTCTTCTATGGTAAGGGGCGGGCTAATCTTTATGCATTCTCCACCAATTCCGACTGGTGCAAACATCAGAACTCCTTTTTGAAAGCACTTCTCATTAATCTTAAGGGCCGTATCGGAATCAGGTTCTTTAGTTCCAGGTTTAACCACCTGTATTCCTGCCACAAGCCCTTTCCCATGAACACAGCCAAGAGAATCAAGGTACTTTTTCTGTATTTTTTTAAGTTCAGGGATCAGAATTTCCCCCATTTTTCTGGAGTGCTCGACCAAATTTTCCCTCTGAATTATATTAATGTTCTCGATCGCCGCTACTACCGGAAGCGGACTGGCAGAATGGGTTGATGTCATGGATCCAGGCGCATAGAGAGCCATAATATCTTTTCGCCCAATGACAGCCGATATGGGCAGGGAAGAGGATATATCTTTTCCGCAAACGATGAGATCCGGTTTGATATCGTAATGCTCAAAACCAAACATCTTTCCTGTTCTTCCGAAACCGGCCTGCACCTCATCAAAAATCATTACAATATCATGATCCCTGCAAAAGGATTCGAGCTTTCGCGCATACTCGTATGGAAGAAAATCAGGTCCTATACCCTGGCAGGTTTCTGTGATAATGCCAGCTATTTCACCAGGCATAATGTTATGATCTTTAATAGTTCTTAAAAAGAGATCGAAAGAGGTGTCCTCGTTCTTGTATCCATCGGGAAAAGGTACCTGCCTGAAGGTTTTTCCCTCATCGACAATCCATTTTTTCTGCTTATCCATGCCGCCGGCAAGCTGAGATCCTAATGTTCTCCCGTGGAAGGAATTTTTAAACGATACTATATACTTCCTCCTGGGTCCGTATTTCTCCAGCGCATAGGTTTTCGAAAGTTTTATACTGTTCTCAATGGCTTCACTCTCCGTGCTCAGGAGAAATACATGATAATTTGCTGGATCAGGAGAGACAGCCTGTAGAGCTCTGGTAAGCTCTGCTCTTTTCTCATGAGTAAAGACATAGGTTGCAAGGAGCGGTTTATCAAGGACTTTCTTAATAGCCTCCCTGATCTCTTTTCTGCCGTGACCTGCATTGGTGATCAATACACCGGAAGACCAGTCAATCCATTTATTCCCCCACTTGTCCAAGACCTGAAAGCCCTCAGCTCTATCCCATACAATGGGAGGCTGCCCCAGCATCGATTGGGGTTCACTGGTCATTAATGAATGAAATATTTCCAACGATTCTGGGACCGGGAGTTTTGTCCTAATTGTTCGGTAGCGGGTGTCTATGGTCGGTACTTCTACCGGTTTCAAATTGTATTTAGCCATACGGTTTCTCCTTTTCACGATAAAATATTTTTTGAACATGTATGAAGTAGTAAAAAAAGTGTGAGCATTGCACAGCTTTGGGCCAATTCAGAGATATTTATTTGTTCTTTATCTGAATGGGCATGTTCAAGCTTACCCGGGCCGGTAGTAATAATCTCCATTTGGGGATTCATTTGTGCGAAAAGCCGGGCATCACAGGAAGCCATCCAACCCTGTATCGGTCTCCTGATAGTAATACCCACTAATTCAGCACACTTGATAGCATCAATCATAGAGGGTGAATCAGGATTTCCATCAAAGGCATCATTGTGTAATTTCTCAAATGTCATTTCAAGTGGCTGTTCGCTTAGCCCCTGCCATTCAGCATAATTCTTATATGCAGCGAGCATGGCATTTTTCAGCCTGCTTTTTATCTGGTTGAGAGAATGAGTGGGAATAAAGCCCTGCCCCCCCTCCAGTATAATAGGATCAGGAATAGTACCATCAGGAAAAGAAATGTCTAAATCTGAATGCTTTTTTATAATTTCATTTATTATAAATGAGGCCTTGGTAATGGCGTTATCATTTTCAAGAATTGCGGCCATGTGACCCGTACTGCCCCAAACCTTAAGATGAAATTGATCTTTGTGTTGTTCAAGGTCGTAATGTTTCTCTAATTTGACCCTGCCTGTTTCTCTGTTGATAATCTTTGTTTTATCACCATATTTCTCTGTATATGACTTTACCCCTTCTTCTATGAGTTGATTAAGTTCGGGATAAGTGGCCTTTAGTTTCAGTTTGAGTTCCAAGTACCCACAGATCCGGGAAGGATATTCGCCAAAAGGACCCAGAATACCGTGGCTGATTTGTACCGGACATTGAGGGAAAAGAGGGTGAATACTTTCAGACTTAATGACAGAACCCTCTTTTTCAAGTTCCTGTATTATTTCCATTGCTAAAATGATTGGCTGTGGTATTTTTTTTGACGGTATCTCAATTTTATACCAGACAGCTCCGCGATTGGCAGGGTGTATCTGCTGATCGCAACACTCCAGAACAATGATTAAATCATAGCGGCTTTTCAGATCATTATTGAGTGTCAGTGATAAAGAGCCGTTACCCCCCATCTCTTCATCGATTACAAACATGAAAGTTAGATCATTTCCGGGAACGACCTTGTATTTTTCTTCTATTTCCTTTAGAAGTCCTAAAGCCGCTATCATTACCAGGCAGCCACTTTTATCGTCACAAACGCCTCTTCCCCCTAATATTTCTCCATCTCTTGTAACAGGCAGATATGGTGTAACCGTATCGATATGGGCATTTATGGCGATTTTTCTGCCATCTTCGGTCCTCTGGGGACTGTTCCACAGATAAATCAAATTGTAACGATTGGCATATGTCTCTGTTGAATTTGCATAATGGGGTAATGTAAACTCTGAGTGGTTTCGTATTAAAGGCGATATCGGATGTTTTTTAAAAACACCGTCTAACCCAAAATCGGAAATCAAATCCTGAATCATTCTGAAGCTCAAAGCTTCATTTTCCGCCGTTTTCCTCAGATCCGAATCAGGAATTGTATTGATCGAGCACAGCCTGGAAAGATTTTCAGCTAATGATTCTTTAAACTCTTTTTCAATGATACGACTGTTAATCCATTGACTGATTGTTTCTAAACTCAGCATATTATCATTCTCCGCGAACGAAACATTACTAAAAGGGAAATTCTACATTTAACTCAGCACTACAATCTCTTAACGCTTCTACTACCTCCATAGGGAGAGGTATACCCTCCTTTACCCGCATCTTTCTCACCTTTTCTTCAGGTTCTCCGGGAATCACGATTTCAGTAACGCCTGCTTTGTGAGGGGATCTTTTGACAAATTTGAAGAATTTTTCTACACGATCGTAAAGAATATCCCTATCGATAAGTTTTGAAACATCTAAAGCGGCAAGGGTTATCGTAATTCCTTCCCCCTCTTTTGGGTTATCAAAAAGTCCTTTCAAATCCTTGCCAAAAAGATGTCCGCCCACAACAGCGGTCAGCAGTTCAATAGCAAGTGAGAGTCCGTATCCCTTGTGACCTCCAATAGGTATAACCGATCCCCCATCCGCCGCTTTTATGGGGTCAGTTGTCATTTTTCCCTTGCTGTCCACAGCCCACCCCTCCGGAATTGGAAGTCCCTTATCTCTCATAACATAGATTTTGTTCCAGGCAACACTGCCAAGGCAGAAGTCAAGAATAAAGTGAGTTTTTTCCCCGGGGAAGGATATGGAAATGGGTGGATTCGATATCACTCTCTTGAGCCCACCCCAGGCGAACATACTGGGCACAGTTGTAGCCATGCACAGCCCGGCCATCCCCTTATCCAATGCAATCCTGGTGTAACTACCCATGGCCCCTGCGTTATTTGTATTGGAGCAGATCACAAAACCGATGCCTGTCTCTTCAGCCTTCTTAATGGCTATATTCATCCCTTCAAGGGCAACTATCTGGCCCAGTCCATTATCTCCGTCCAGACGAGCGGTGGAAGGGGTTTCTGCTTCTGTTCTTATTTTTGGATTTGGATTGACTCCTCCCTCCTTAAGACGGGTAATGCAGTTGAGTACAAGCCGAATGCCATGACTGTCAATACCCCGCAGGTTGTTATCTACATAATTTCTTGACAGCAAATCAGAGTCTTTTTCATTGAGACCGGCCTTTACAAAAAGAACAGTAATGAATTCAATCAGTTTATCAGACTGAATATTCCGCTCTGAGCGCATTATTTCCTCCAATATTCAAAATTTATTTACTAATTTTTTTGTTTATAAAAACAAGATTCTTATAGGTAATATCAAATAGAATCCAAACGATCCTTAATATTGGTATTGTTCATTCTCAGGCTCTTCCCGCTCTCAATATTAAATGAACTAAGCTCAAAGGATATATGGTAAGCAGAAATCTGCAGATCCTTTTGCATCTGTAAAATCCGTTCATGAGTAATCCGGGTGGCAGGACCCGAAATGCTCAGTCCGCCGAAGATTACATTACCGGAACTGAAAACAGGTACAGCCACACATCTAACCCCCTCATAACATTCTTCGTTATCCGCTGCATAGCCCCTTTTCTTAATCCGCTGAATTTCTTTAAAGTAATCTTTCAAGTTTGTAATTGTATTTTTTGTTTTCTTGAGCATTCCGTCTCTTTCTAACACTTCTTTAACTGTTTCTCTTGGTAAATAAGCGGCAATTGATTTTCCTATTGCCATACTGTGTAAAGGAAGCGTCTGTCCGATTTTATTTTCAATACGGAAAACATGTCTGCTCGGCTGACAGGCAAAAAAAATGGCATGTTTATTATCCCATATAGCAAAATTTACCGTTTCATTATAGGTGTCCCTTAATTCAATCATATACCGCTGGACAATTTCCTGGATATCTCTCTTATTATGAAATACCGTTTTTGCAAGAGAAAAAAATTTCATGCTCATTTGATACGCGTTTTTAAATTTATCAATATAATGCATATCTACCAATTGATTGAGTATTCGGAAAGAAGTGGATTTCGATAAACCTGTCTTTTTAGAAACATCATCCAGCGATATAGCTTCATTTTCTTCACCCAAACATTCAAAAATGAGAAATGCCTTTTCTAATATATTATGTTTTTTCTCCATGAATAGCCTCTGCATTCTCTGTCTTTACAAGATTAGTCTACTTTCTAAGGCATTTTAATAGCAATGTCTATACTTTTCCTCGTTACACTCACATCATGGGCAGAACTGAACGGCAGTCCGGGCTCCAAATAAATCTTCTTAGAAGTGAGCACGCACAACCGACAAAGCCAGATTGGTACATACAATGCGTACGTGCTGGACCTCCCTGTAATCGCTTGCTGCATATTGCACGGTACGGGCACCTGTTCGTTCTACTCCCGGAATAAAGGAACAGAGGTGGGCAATTTCTGACAGAGAAAAATCTATTTCCAGTTCATAAGATTTCAGTAACTTAACAGGAGGGATCTCTTTTATCCTCTCTACAGCCCTTTTAGAGCATTTCCGGATCAGCTCTAGAGCAGCGCCCAAGGGTAGATTATGGGCACTAAACTGTGAAAGGCCATGTTTGACAACCGCAGTTTCGATTTCAGGAATCAGTGCCCTGGATTCTTCGGCAGCCTTGTCATCACCAATTACCAGGATCACGGGAACACCGAGATAGGATGCCCAATAGGCATTCAAGCCCAATTCCCCGATGGGCTCGCCGTTCAAACGAAGTTCCACTACATCCCTCATTACATAAGTGTGGTTTAATACTCCATTAGCGGTTCCGGCCATTGCATGTCCCATGATGACGGCACCGGCGAAACTGTTATCCAGGCCTTCCATCTGGTTGTCTTCCTTAACATAGCCTGAAACAAATGAAGCCCGGGGGTGAAGAATCTCAGGAAGCATGTAGTTCATGGCCCCATGGGCCTCGTTCACCACAAACTCTGAAGCCCCGGCCGACATTGTTCCTTCCACAATGGCATTGATCTGCTCAACCCAGAGCCGACGTGTCCGCTCGAAATCCGGATTGTCTGGAAAACATTGGGCCCTTTCCACTACTCCGCAAACACCTTCAAAATCAGCTGAAATATAGATTTTCATCTGCAGCGCCTCTTAAATTTTCAAATTGATGCACACGCCTGCCAGAACGTGTTTTCGGAAAATAACGGCCAGCACCAGCGGCGGCAAGAAACTCAGCGTAGCTGCTGCCGCTATCATTCCGCGGCTCGTACTCATACCCTGGGCAAGGGCCGCAAGCACCGCTGTTTGGGTTTTAGAAGCTATCGTTTGCGTCAGGATCGTGGCAAAGACAAATTCTCCATAGGAGGTCATAAAGGCAAAGATCAGAGCGGCAATAATTCCCGGCATGGCCAGAGGCAGTACCACTTTGGCCATCATTTTAAAGTATCCGCACCCATCTATGCGCGCAGCCTCTTCAAAGGCAGGGGGAATATTTTTAAAATAGGCCTTCAGAATCCAGATAGTGAACGGCAGTGTGATAGCCGTGTAAATGCAGATTAAGGCAAACTTCGTATCCAGCAGACCGGCTTTGTTGAGCAGGATATACATGGGAATCACAATGGAAATGGAGGGAAGAAGCCGCGTGGCCAGCATGAGGAGGAAGATCTTCTTGTCTGCCCAGAACCTGTAACGCGCAAATACATGACCTGCCGGAAAGCCTAGCATAAAATTAATAAAAGTTACAAAGAGGGCTATAATGAGACTGTTTATGATGGCCGGATAGACCAGGGTACCGCTCATAGTGTACATGGACTGCAGCATCAGTGTTGAGTCAGGGGGGATGTCTCCTGTAAAGAGAAAGTGGTAGTGATTCGAAGTGACGATCTCTTTTTTCGGTATAAAATGCGGGGGTCGATCTTCCAGGGCAGCCTCTTTCTGGAAACCTGAAATAATCACCCAGTAAATGGGCGACAAGATATAAATCAGGAAGATAACACTTAAGCATATGACGATAACCCTCTTGATTTTCTTTCTGCGCGAAATCGTACTTAAAAGCAACATATTACCTTCCTCCTTTCCTTTCGATTTGACGCTCCGGATTCAGGAGGACAAGGTAGACATAGATGAATACTACCATTATCAGAGCAAGAATGATTGCCATGGCTGTTCCTCGACCGAATCGTGTATAGGTGAAGGATTCCATGTATACAAGCCAGGCCAGGGTTCTCGTTCTGCTTCCAGGCCCTCCCTGGGTTAAAACGAAGACCAGTCCGAAGTGCATAACTAAAGCGAAAATTGTCTGCATCACCAGTACAAGCTGAAGTACGGGCATTAAGCTGGGAATTGTGATTTTAAAAAAGGTTCTGAAGGTCCCGGCTCCGTCCATCTGCGCCGCTTCATAGACGCTGTCCGGTATCGTAGCCAGCCCTGCAGAGAATATATACGTGCTGGCCGGAACGAACTTCCACACATAGGCGAACAGGATGGCCCACAGAGCCAGGCCTGGATTAGAGGTAATACCGACATAATCCTTGATAAGTCCGAGTTTGAATAATACGCCGTTCAAAACCCCGAAGTTCGCATCGTATATCCAGTTCCAGACAACCGCACTGATCACACCCGGAATGGCATAGGGGAGAAGAAGAGAGTATTTCAGCCAGGTGCTGGTAATGCATCGTTCTTTGATCAATAGAGCAATCGTAAGAGAAATAACCACCACAGCAATTACCGCCGACACTGTAAATTTCAGAGTAACAAGAAGGGATTCATAGAAGCCGGGTGCAACGGTTTCCTTGGTGAAGATGTCTACGAAGTTCCGGAACCAGACAATTTCACCGGTGGGAACTCCGTATTTATAGCCCCGAAAAGAGATCGATATGGAATACAACAATGGAAAGAGTAGAAAAATGAATATGAATAATAGTGAAGGCAGTATGATACTGTAAGCGAAGATACTCGTTTTCGTATATCTCTTCATCTTAGATAAAGGTGTCATTTTTCATTTACTTTATCAGTATAATAAAAAGGGGGATCTTAACACAGTCCCCCTTTTTCATCTGCTTTGTTTAAAGTACAGCCGGGGCTACTCTCTCTTTAAGTCCACCCACTGCTTCTTAATTGTATCAAGTACCGAACTGGTTTTCTCCTCGCCTATAATTGCCTTTTGCACCTCGGTACGAACTAATGAAATCCACTCGGCAAACCAGGGTGCGGATATTCCCTCTTTCGATTTGGCCTTTTCCTTCTGAGCCTTCATGACTTCGGTGTTGCCCATGTTGGAAAATACCTTGTTGACTTCTGGATCATTCCACAGGGATAGCACAGAAAAGCCCAGGCCGTTTTCAATAGCCCAGCGTCTGGCAATATGGTAGGCCTTGGTTCCATCAACAGTGGTCTCTCCTCCCATGAATTCGATTAAATTCCAGGAAGCCTGTTTTACCTTTTCCTCTCGTAAGGCGCTTTTTCCCATCAAATACATGCGGCTGTAACCGTCTGTAAAGTGGCTTTTACCGGGCATCATGGCTACATCAGCCTGACCCGCAACGTCAGAGATACCAGGGGTATTGAACTCCCGGATCATATAGCCCGGCACGATAGCAAAGGCGGTATCTCCCTTCTTAAAGGCCTGCTGAACGTCGACCGCTGTCATTTCAAGCACTTTGCGCGGAATGATTTTCGTGTCATTAATGGACCCTTTGACCCATTCGATCATATCGTAGACAGGGCCAGAATCCGTTCTGAATACAGGATTCAGGTTCTTATCGATTAATGAGCCGCCTTCAGAGTAGATAAGGGCAAAAAAAGCTTCATCAAACCAGCTCCCAGCCTTCAAGCCCACCATCATGGGGTCCGCGGTAATCCCGGCCTTTTTAAGCTTTAGGGCCTGTTCCTTTACCTCATCCCAGGTTGTGGGAGGCGCCTTGATGCCCGCATCGGCAAGCATTTTTTTATTGTAAACAAAGTACATAACATCGGTATAATAAGGCAGTCCATACAGCTTGCCCTTGTAGGTCATGGCTTCCACTGAATAGGGCGCAATATCCTGTATATAATTGCGCACTTCCGGGAAATGATCTTCCAGTGGAACAACCCAGCCGGCTTCAGCCCATTTTGACAGCCAGTGATCTGAGCTGTACAAGACATCGTAGGAGCCTCCGGCGGCAAAGGTGGTTGTGATATGGGTGTCGAATTCACCGTAACCTGCATCGTCCATCTCCACCGCGACTCCGGGAATGGGTGTATCCGCCTCGGTGGCTACCCATTCTTCGTACCTGGCAAGGTTCTCTGTAACCTTTTCCAGGTCGTAGGTCCAGCCGGCAAACTTAAGGGTCACCGGCACTTCTGCTTCTTCCTTCTGGGCGCCGGCGAAAACCGATGCAGCCAGGATGAAAAAACAGACCATCAGGATAAAAATTTTTTTCATCGTACCCTCCTTAAAAATTATTGGATATTTAAATCAACACTACAGATCCTTTCTCCCGGTTAATCGGGAAGCCTCGTCTGCAGCGACTCCCTCCTTTAGAAGTTTTCTTGTGTCGGATTCATTTTTCGCTCGCCGTTCAGCTTCAATCAGGACTTCTTCAGCTATTTCCTGTGGAATGACGAGCACCCCATCGCTGTCACCAACAATAAAATCTCCAGGTCGTATGAGGATTCCGTTGAACCAGATGGGGATCTGCCAATCGAGAAGATGGGAACGGTAGAATCCGTCCACCGGGCTGGTAAAGCGGCAAAAGATCGGGAAGTCCATTCTCTTGACAAATCCAGTATCCTTGGCGCCGCCATTAATTACCGCCCCCTTGACTTCATTTCTCAGGCACACGGTGGTTGCCAGTTCACCCCAAAATCCCGATACCTGATCGGCCCCGGTATCAACCACTATCATACTGCCCTTAGGATAGGAGGAAACCATTTTGGCAGCCCGCTGTTCCTTTTTAGCGGGCAGCGGGTTAAACACCCATTGGATGGTAAAGGCAAAACCGGCTACTACCTCGCCCAGCAGGTCCTTTGTCCTGCATTTAATTTCCGGCCCAAGCCATTGATTATGCAGATTCCGCTCCTGGAAAATGTCATTAATGGCAGCCGTATAGATGTGCTGATACCGCTCGATCATCTCCATAATCGGGATTTTATAGGGGTACAGCTCCATTGATTGTCTCCTTTAATTAAAGTCCGCCTCGCTTACATTCGGAGTGGATTTTTACAATTTCTCTTTAATACAATTAAAGGAAAACAACGTTTCCTTCCCTCATACTTCTTTCAACTGCCTCGGCAACCCGTGTAACTTTTAAACCATCATGGCCGGACGGATAGCGGCCTGAGAGCCTATCCAAACTGCCTCCGGACTTCAGGAACCGAACATTGAGTAGAAAATTCTTGATAGGATCGACAAAATAGCCTTTGACGGATTTCCATCCAAACACGGTTTCTTCTGCAAAAATAGCGCTGAAGTTTGGAGTCTGGTTGCCGTCGGATTTAAGACAGTAGCGCAGCCCCCTGTCCTGAGCATCAATTTCAATAATTCCTTTACTGCCGATGAGACGAAGGCCCTGATTGACCACAGCTTCAAATTGTTTGGGTAAGATCCAGTTCACATCAATCGTGCATGTCATTCCTCCATCCATAAGTATAAAGGCGCTAACCGAATCGTAAGTATCGATTCCCATTTCCTTAAGCATCCCCTTGCGGCCATAGGCGAGCACGGAGATCGCTTCACGGCCTGTAATCCAGCGAACAATATCGTACTTATGAACACCTATGAACCAGAAGGGAGAGGAATGAGCAGCCCAGCCTGCCAGCCATTCAGAGGGAACAATGATTTTATCCTCCATATAGGCATAGGCATATTGAAGATCGCCAATGTTCCCGGCTCGTACCCTGTTTCTAGCATCAATATTGTTGGGGTCGTAACGCTTATGAAAATCAACCTGAAGAAGCAGTTGATTCTTTTCCGCCAGATTTACCATGGCCTGGCAGCCCGAAGTGGTCAAATCCATGGGCTTCTCCACCAGGACATGTTTCCCTTGCTCCATAGCGTAGATGCTCATTTCGCGATGCAGATGATCGGGGGTAGCAATCGTAACGGCATCGAGTTTTTCTTTCTCGATCATAGCTTTGTAGTCGGTATATCCCTTGATTCCAAAGGCCTTCGACTGCCTGGCAGCGGATTTCTCGGTGCGGGTAGAAACCGCTGCAAGGTCTACCTTTCCTTGAGCTTCCAATTCTTTGGCGGCCATGAGATGATAATTACCCCATATACCACCACCTATCACACCGACTCGAACAATTTCATCCGACATTATTTAATCCTTCTATCTCTTTAATTGATTATAGCATATTCCATTTTATACCTACTAATTTTATAATATAAAATATTATATACAATATTTCCATAATACAATATTATATTTTATATTTAGGATTATAGTTTTTAAAAACCCGTTTGTCAAGCAGTCTTTAAATAAATGAAATTTTTTTTGAATTATTTGATAAGAATAGGGAAATCTGTTTTTGTAGTTTGATCTGATTGGGAATATCTGCAAATAGATTACGAGTGCGTCAACATAAACCTCAGGCCAGCACTTTTAATATCTATGCATTTTCTCTATTACCATTATAGCGTCGTTGTCAACTTAACACCGACATGTCCACCCATGGACATTACAATTGTCCTTTTTCAAGGCTGAGACGGTGAGTTCTTAAGTATTTATTAATATACATTTTATATGCAATAGGCAAATTAGCTTCTTCAAACTGGATGGCTAAAGCTGTAATATCCTTCCTGCCCTCTACATCTTCAAATCGAATTATTTTTCCCGGGAGCTTTACTTTATTGTGCTGGTCGTCAAATGACATATAAATTACAGCAGGTTTGTTCAATAGGAATTTTGCCACTCCAACAAGCAGAACCTTTGCGCCTGAAAAACAAATGTCACGGATAATACATTTTCGCGGTACTGATTCAATTTCAACCGTCGTTTCCCTGCTGTCTAAGGCGAGTGCTTTCATGCTCCTTGGAGTTATTATGATTCGAACGTCTTTCCGTTTTTGGGCATTGGCGTTTGCTTCCAGCAGCTCACCCAACATCTCGATTAGATTATCCGGCGGTTTTTTTGTGTAAGTCAAAGAGATGAAATTAAGGTTAGATTTCTCCTTATCGCCAGGGTCACCGTACGGGCTGTGGCCTGTAATTTTAGAACTGACGTAAAATGATATGGGGTACGGTTTATACGAAATCTTGAATGAATATCGAAGCGAAACGGCGCTTTTGGCCTCCCTGAGAATCTTGAAGACCCCGGGTTCCAGATTGGCAATCACATTCGCTCCGACCATGGAGGTGGAATAGATAATGCATGGGTAACTCTCTCCCCCACATTTTAGAGACACCTGTTTGGGCAGGAGACCCAGTACATTGATGACCTGTTTATTAAAAGTAACTTCAACCTCTTTAAAAAGATTATAATAGGTATTAATTTGCTGGCTGGTAGTAACCGACATGCGTTGTGTACTATAGTAGATTCATATACACCTGTCAACGATAAGAGGAAGCCCATCGCGGCCTTCAGCCGCGCTGGGCTAAAATGTTTGAGAAATAACAAAACTTAAAAGATTAATAGCATAGGAGGGGTTCTGTGTATGCAGTTTATGGTATCGGAAATCCGCTTTTAGATTTTATTACTCATACTGATTTTTCTCTTATTGAGCGCTTAGGAACCCGGAAGGGAACCATGAATCTGATCGCTTATGAACAAATGCAGGAGATTCTTAATCTGGTTAAGACCTACATTAACATTCCGGGAGGTAGTTGCGCGAATACAATCAGGGGGATCGCCTGGCTATCTGCAGGTGATCCCATCCAGCCTTCAGTCTACTGTGGAGCCGTGGGGAGTGATCGCATAGGCAAGCAATATTTAAGGTTTATGAAGCAGGGGGGAATTCATATTCGATTGGCCATAAAAAAATCCCTCTCCGGTTGTTCGGTGATCATGATAACTCCGGACCTTGAACGAACTATGTTTACATATTTAGGAGCATGCCGGGAATTCGGAAATGATGATCTGGATCTTAATGCTTTAGCTCAATCTCGCTATCTCTACATCACGGGGTACATGTGGGATACTGAAAATCAGAAGGAGGCAGTACAAAAGGCCGTTGATTTTGCCTTAAAGAAGGATATAACTGTGGCCTTTGACCTTGCAGATCCCTTTGTAGTTCAGCGCTATCGGGAGGAGTTTCTCTCCTGGATTCCGGGGCGAGTCGGTATTCTATTCGGAAACAGGGATGAACTCAAACTCATGCTGGAGGAGGAAACATCTGATGAGGAGCTCATAAATAGGGCCGGAGAATTATCGGGTCTGGTTATTATGAAGATTGGACAGCAGGGTTGTTTGGTCAATGAAAACGGACTCATTCTTTCAGAGCACGGGTTCCATGTAAAAGCAATCGATACTACGGGCGCCGGAGATTGTTTTGCAGCAGGATTTCTCTTCGGCCTCCTTAAGGGTTATTCGAATATTGCTTCAGCCAGGCTGGCCAACCGCCTGGCTTCGCGTATTGTTACGGTTGAGGGTTGTGAATTCACCCGTCTTAAATATCAGCAGGTAGTAGAGGAAGGCTGATAATAAATGCTGTGCTCTCTTGAGTGGATTGAACTTCAATCTTCCCCCGGTGTTCCTCGATAATGTTCTTACAAATCGCGAGGCCCAGACCTGTTCCCTCTTTTTTTCCAAATGTATAGAATGGATCAAACAGCCGGGGAATAATTTCCTCCGGTATCTTACGGCCGGAGTTAATGACCCTGATCTCTATAGAAGAATCCTTTTTACAGGTCTTTATCCATACTCGCCGCTCTCCATTAAAATTTTTTAATGTTTCCCTGGCATTACTGAGCAGGTTGATTATCACTTTTTTAAGCTTTTTCTTATCACCATAGATTGTTTCGTTATTCTCGAAGTCGGTATATATTGAGATATTTTCCTTCTTAAAGGAAAGTTTAAATAAGTCGAGGGTTTCCTGGATGAAATGCTTTAAGTTTATTGGGGTGGTTCTCAGATAAATTTTCCCCCTGGAAAAAGATAGAAGCTCTTCAATCATATCAACGAGTCTGTTAATTTCCTGAATGATAATAGAACAGTATTCTTGGCGATCTGTGTTTTTTAAATCTTTCCTTAACAGGTTTATAAAGCCTATGATAGTGGTCATCGGTCCTTTTAGATCATGGACAATCATGCTTGCCGTTTGGCCGAGAATAAGGAATTTTTCCTTTTCAACTTTTTCCCTATGCACGCGGCTGCTGTAGAGTGCGGAGGCCGCTACATTCGCTGCTGCTTTTGAAAACAGGAAAACGGATTGATCCGGCTTTGAAGAACCGGAGAATTTAAAGATCAGGAGACCAAAATAGTGCTCCTGAAAGTTAAGAGGGAGTATGTAAAGATTCTGATTATCAGTCTGTAAGGTGAATGCAGTATGTAGTTTATCGGCTGGTTCCCTGTTAAGGCGCTCGACGATCGGTTGAGCGTTTTCCGGAGAGGCCTCCGGCAGTTTCAATATAATTTTATTGTTTTTCTTTTCACAGTAAAATGCGCTTTTTGCCTTCAATTCTTCTTGAAGCCGCGTAAGGACTTTAAGGACAATTTTATCACGACCTGTGAGTTCGTTCAGCTCCAGGTTCAGCTCGGTGAGGAAATTTAATTCTGCAACTTTTTGCCGTAGAAGCCTGTTTTGAGCAAGATTTTTCTTTCTAAGTTCGTATATCTCTATGGCATTCTTAATAGTGGTTTGGATTTCTTCATTATCCCATGGTTTTCTAATATAGCGATAGACCGAACCCTTGTTGATAGCGTCAATCACCACATCGATATCCGAGTATGCTGTAACCAGAACCCTGATAGTATCCGGATAGCTCCTGGAGACCTTTCCTAAGAGCTGTATCCCGTTCATTTCAGGCATACGCTGATCAACAAAAATTACATGTATGGTATGCTGATAGAGTATGTTTAAAGCATCACGGCCGGATTCTGCAGTAAATACATTATACAGATGATCGAGAGATGCTTTAAAAACAAACAGGTTTTCTTTTTCATCATCGACATACAGAAGGTTATATTCTGTTCGCACATCCACATTATTCATCAAACATTAGAAATAGCCCCGCTTGTGCCGTCCGAAGAAAATCCTCTTGAACCTATGTTGCTCAAGTGGGTTTCCGCATCAGGGAATCATGCCCTTCGGCCCAGCAGAACCGCCGGCATTTAACCCCGATATAAGGAATCCCATGGATTTGGTTTGACCCAAGAAGATATAAAATCCCCTCGCGAACACAGCAGGGCTAATTTTCCAAAAGACTCTCATCTATCTTGTTTATCAACCGTTCCGTTAATTGTTCTATTTCCAAAGAGTCATTACTCTCCTCCGGGTAAATTAGCTTTTTTACCTTGAAAAGCTCATCAACAAGATTGAGTGAAGTAAGAAGCGATATCTTTAGGGGATCGATTTTAGCGAATCCCTGTTTTACCTCCTCAATCTTCATTATCAGATATTCCACAACTTCCCCTAAATATTCCTCATCATTATCAGATACTATAGTGAATGTGGAACCCAGAATATTAACAGTCAGATGATTCTTTTGCATTATCAAAATATATCTAATTCTTTATTCTCCTCGTTCTTTTTTCCATCCTTACTCTGCGTAGTGGGTTCAACCTTATTCTGTTCATCTTCAGTATTGTTCTCTATTTCCTCTTTATTTTCCGTATAAATGATTTCATCTTCCAAATTATCGAGATTTTTTAATGCTCTTAAGATAAGCTTTTCAATTTCATCCTGATCGTTTTTAAACTCAGATACCATTTTTTCCAGTTCCTGCATCCTGTTCTGAGAGGAATCGATAGTTCTCTTAAGTGCCTGATTCTCTTCTTTTAGAATTCTTATTAGATCAACCGCTTTATTGATTTTTATCTCAAGCTGTCGGATCTGTTCCAAATGAATCATTTTCTATTCCACTCTCGAAGCGGCGTTAGCTTCATCGATCAGTGATTTAAAGGCTTCAGGATTCTCGATGGCCATATTTGATAGTGCTTTGCGGTTGATCCTGATACCCGCCCTGCTCAGACCATACATAAACTTAGAATAGCTTATATCGTTCTGTCTGCATATTGCTGAAATGCGTGCAATCCAAAGAGCTCTAAAGTTTCGTTTTCGGTTTCTACGATCTCTATAAGAATAGGTTAAAGCCTTAGCTATGGCATCCTTGGCTGTCCTGAAGAGTTTGCTCCTTCTTCCCCAATAGCCTTTAGCCTGTTTAAGAATTTTTTTTCTTCGGCTGCGTCTTTTAGTTCCATCAACTGCTCTGGGCATCTTTATCTACTCCCTGATCTCTATCCATATGGTAATAATTTTTTTGCTCTACTATTCTCTGCTTTACTTATAATGGCGGGCTGTCTCAATCGCCGTTTCCTTTTGCTGTTCTTCTTAGTTAGAATATGACGAAGCCCCTGTTTTTTATATCTTATCTTTCCGGTCCCTGTTAATTTATAACGCTTTGCCGCACTTTTTCGTGTTTTTTGCTTTGGCATTAGGCTTATTCTCTCCTATTTTTTCGTTTTAGGACTTATAAACATCGACATCATTCTCCCCTCCATCCTGGGCGGTTTATCCAGAATATATGAGTCCTCTAATAACTCTAAAACTCTCTGTAAAACGTCTCGACCCAGTTCCGTATGGGCAAGCTCCCTACCTCGAAATCGCACTGTCACTTTTACCTTGTATCTCTCTTGTAGAAATTGCTTAATGTGCCTGGTTTTAAAGCTGAGATCATGCTCCTCAATCTTTGGCTGCATTCGAATTTCTTTCAGTTTTACCTGCTTATGCTTTTTTTTGGATTCCTTTAACCTCTTTTCCTGTTCAAACTTATACTTACCGTAATCCAGCAATTTACAGACCGGCGGTTTTGCATTTGGAGAAACCTCGACCAGATCCAGACTCGAGTCCCGGGCGATACCCAGAGCTTCAACAGTTGGAATGACTCCTCTCTGATTTCCCAGGGCATCTATAAGCCGGACTTCTTTAACCTGGATCATCTCATTGATCCGTTGATTTTTTATTGCCAATATACCTCCTATACGCAATTATATATTAAAAGCGTTTAGATAACTATACCATCCTGTGAAAAAAGAGTCAAAGGTCAGACACGTACTTTATCCCACAGAGCCATTACCTCGTCCCATTTTGCCTGAAGGTATTTCTTGAAAACATATTCTTCATAGTAATCCCTGGCTATGTTTTCAGCAGCTCCGGTCATATCCTGGAAGAGGGACTTAAGAGCGGTGAGGATGTTCTGACCCCCGTGCTGCAGGTTATCCGGGATTTTAAATTCCGGACTGAAGATAGATTCGCGAAGTTTTGCCAGCGAGCCTGATTCATCAATATTTAAGGATTCATCAGTATCTTCCTTGCTCTCAGCCAGGAGATTCTCAATGTCAACCATTATCTCCTCTGCTGAATAAGCAGTGATGGCTTCCTCCTTACCTTTTACCTGAATATCTCCCAAACGAGTACAGCGTACATATTCCTTAATTTCTTCGTAGGTATTCTGTGTTAAGAGTACATCTCCGGGATTAGCGGTAGTTTGCATACGGGAAGCGACGTTCACCGTATCCCCGTAAATATCGGAGTCTTTGCGGATAACAAGTCCTGTATTCAGGCCTATCCGCACATTGAACTTCTCTTCTTCAACCTTATACTGATTATGCTCCTTGATTTTTTTGTGAATTGTTAAAGAGGCTAAAGCCGCATTCAAGGGATGTTTGAAAGTGGCCAGTAGTCCATCACCCATTTTCTTGATCAATGTTCCTCTTAAGTTGGTTATGGTGGGTATACAAATTCCCTCGAAGCTCTGGATCAGTTTTATCAGTGTGGAGGTATCCGAGGCTGAGCTCTTCTCCGTGTAGCTTACTATATCAATAAAAAAAACGGTTAGAATCTGTGAGTTTTCCCTCCTGAATTTAAACTCCAATTTTGCATGTTCGATCAAGCCTTCGGGTTGATCGGTAATCAGTCCGTGTGAAGAAATAGTAGCTTCTTTTATACCGGCAGGTACGGCAGCTCTTAAACCGATGTCTGTTTTGCTCTTTAAATGATCTAAAAGAGCCTTTCGGATCTCTTCTGATAGATCACCCTCACAGAATTGAGGAAGATTTTTGCGCAGTTCTTGTTGGATGGCTGCACTGTCTGAGTAAATGAGCTTTAAAAGGTGAGAGAGTACTTCATGGGAAATCGGTTTTTCCAGATTCTTAAGCAGATCCACAATAACAGCTTCATCTTTGGAGTTGACATAATCCTCCAAAATCTGAATTGCATAGTCGTCTTTCAATATAAGTAGAGTCAGCAGAGCCTCTACTTGAACGGACTTAATGCTGTCTTCGAGCAGAAGGTAGAGACGATTGGTGAGTACATCAATAGGAATATTCTTCTCCTTTTTGGCAAGAGCCCTGAGGGTGCGAATACCAATTTGGCGAATAAAAGAATCGCTGCTGCCTGTGAGATCGAGGATCGGCTGTAATAGTGAAGAGTCACCATATTGAGCCAGAATTTCTGAAATTTCCTTCTTTATATTGTTATCGATTTCAGGTAATTTAAGTGCTCTGATCAGCGGAGGCCTTATTTCTCTTAAACCCTGCAGATCCATTTGTTTAATGGAATCTACTATCAAGACTTGAGTACTGGTACTGATACCTGGATTCAGAAGGAACTTGAGAAGGGAGCTTATAAAGATTCTGGAAGGAACAAAACGTGCTCCCCGAATATATCCAAGGACTGAGGGTGCATACTTTTCCGATTCTGCAAAAACTGCCTTTGCCTGTTCAATTACTGTCCTGTTTAATAACTGGCAGAGAGTTACCACGCTTGTTTCTTCTAAAAACTCGTACCGCTCTTCCCTGGCAAACTTAAGGATTTCAAGAATTTTCTTTCCGGAGTTTCTAACTTCTAAAGTTCCTATCACTCTTATCAACCTGTTTAATCTGTGCATGAGAGAGTGGCTTTCCAGACTGATTTTGGAAAGAGTGTGGGATATAGTGAGCCTCACCTTGCGATCGGAAATCATGAACAGGGGTACGCATGCTTCAAATCGGTTCTGATCATCTATTGAAGCGGTCTTTAGAAGATTCCTGATATTTTGAACAATGGAAGCAGGATTTCCGGGGGTTTCAGTTTTAAAATAGCCCTGGATCTCCTGCAGCAAATCAGGTGGGCTGTATCGCTCAATGATCTTGGCCAGTATCACGATAAGCAGGGATTCACGTTCCTTAACGCCTTTAAGGGAAATATTCAGCTTTCTTACCTTTCCGAGTACTGCTTCAAGGTGGGTTGCTGTAGTAAAGGTAAATTCGTTTAAAAGAAGGGGGGAATGAGATTTCACCTCTTTAACAATTTTAACTAAAAAATCCCCGTTCAGCGCTTCGGTTTCCTGATCTATATACGATACACGGAGGAGAAGCCGGAATATCTTGATGGGATGTTGAATCCTCCCGTTATAGTCGGAGATAGTAATGAGAAAGGACGTCATGGCTTTTGGATCTGCATTTGTGAGTGTTTCCAGCAGGAAGTTCAACTGAGGATTCTCACTTTTCAAGGCGTAAGCACTAAGATAGCACCCAAGTGTATGGGGATCAAAGTCTACTGCTCTCTCTTTATAATATTCTATAAATGCGCTCACCTCATGACTGCTCGATTGAAGCAGTTTAGTGAATATTATTCGCTGCACATCCGGTGGCAGCTTGTTGAAATGGATTTTAATCAGGTCAATCTCGCCTGATTCGAGCAGCCCAGGCATTACAATTTCATAAAAGTCTTTCTGTTTGCCTGGATCCGAAAGAACCGATTTATTAAGCTCACGAACCCTGGGATGAAAGGGGGATATTTTGTTTATGGTTTCCAGAATTTTTTTTCTGACTTCCAGCCCCTGAAAAATGTTAAAGTACTTAGCAAGCTTATCAATGGAGGAAGGAGCGTTAATTACTGCCAGGGTTTGAATGACGGCTTTTTGCTGAGATGGCTTTCCTTTCTCCAGGATACGGTAAAGATGAGGCATGGCTACTTCATTACCAATCGATGCTGAGGCTTCAATCGCAGACAGACTGACATCAATATCTGAATCATAAAAGTCCTTTATTAGAATTCGGAAAATTTGTTCGTCGTAGAAATTTTTCAGCAGAGAGAGAACCGTTATTTTGGCTTCCCGGTTTAATGAAGTATCAATTGTACTGCCAAACTTTTTACTTCTATTCATTTAATAATGATATTGTTATCATTAACTAGTCTATCCAATTCATTCTGTAATGTCAACGATTTTGGCATCAGTAGGCTAAAGCGAACATCCCGCGGAGCGATTGATTTAAGCTTTCGATTATGATAGTATGGCGAAATGGAAGAATATCCAACCCGGTTTAAGGATATTACACAGGTCATTGATTTCGCCATTAAGAGAGAACAGGAAGCCCAGGAACTCTATCTTACCTATTCTAAGAGTACTAATCGGGCAGGATTTATACAGCTTTTGATATCTATGGTTGAAATGGAAAAGGAGCATGAAAAAAAGCTGCTCGGACTCAAGGAAGAAGGGAGATTAAATGAGATTTATTCCTCTGGGAGTATTCAGGATTTAAAAATCAGTGATTATTTGGTTGAGGTTGATTTTTCTCCGGACATGGAGTATGGGGATTTTTTAATTCTGGTGATTAAAAAAGAGAGAGGCTCTGAAAAGCTCTATAGACATCTTGAATCACTCACCACTGATCAGGAGGTAAAGCAGATATTCCAGATTATGGCAGAAGAAGAAAAAAAGCATAAAATATGGGCTCAAGACCGTTACGATCTGGAAATCCTCAAGGAGAATTAGCACCGACCCTTATGAATTCCCCCATCTTGACACCGCTTCTCCTTTTTATCTAAAATGCCCTTTATCGGCATCATACTCAAGATTATAAATCTCCCGGGAGGCAAATTTGTACAAACCCGTTGATCCCAAGATCAACTTTCCCAAGATGGAAGAAGAGATAATCAGATTTTGGGAGGATAATCATATATTTGAGAAATCTATCCGGCAGAGAGAGGGATGGGAGGAGTTTATCTTCTATGACGGACCTCCTTTTGCAACGGGATTTCCGCACTTCGGGCACTTTGTACCAGGTACAGTTAAAGATATTATTCCCCGTTACCAGGCTATGAAGGGGAAAAAAGTCGAGCGTCGATTTGGCTGGGACTGTCATGGGCTCCCCGTGGAATACGAGATGGAGAAAGAACTGGGCATTTCCGGAAAAAAGGAAATTGAAAAGTTTGGGATAGCAAGGTTCAATGAATCCTGCAGATCTATTGTTCTGCGATACACCCGGGAATGGCGGCGCATCATGACCAGATTGGGAAGATGGGTTGACTTCGATAACGACTATAAAACTATGAACCCGGGCTATATGGAATCCATCTGGTGGGTTATAAAAGAGCTCTGGAACAGGAAATTGTTGTACGAGGGTTTTTACATCCTCCCATACTGTCCGCGGTGTTCAACCGCCCTTTCCAACTTCGAGCTGAACCTGGGGGGATACGAGGATGTACATGATCCCTCTATTACCGTAAAATTCCGTGTTAAAGGAGGGGATGCGAACACCTATTTTTTAGCATGGACAACGACTCCCTGGACGCTCCCGTCCAACCTGGCTTTAGCCTTAGGCCCTGAAATTAACTATGTCAAGGTTTCAGATGGAGATGAGAATTATATCCTGGCCAAAGACAGGTTAGAGTATTATTACCGCAGCGAGAATGAATATGAAATTGTTGAAGAATATTCCGGGAAAGAACTGGATGGGATCGATTATGAACCCCTTTTCCCATATTTCGCCGACTTAGCTGCAAAGGGAGCCTTCAGAACTTACCTCGCGGATTATGTATCGATTGGAGATGGAACAGGCATCGTCCACACCGCCCCAGGATTCGGTGAAGATGACTATACTCTGCTTAAAGATATGGATGTCCCCATAGTCTGTCCCATAGATGAGGAAGGCCATTTTACAAAAGAAGTCACAGATTACAGCGGTATGTTCGTAAAAGAGGCAGATAAAAAGATAATAAAGGACCTGAAGGATAAAGGGTTGGTTGTTAAGCATGAGTCATATCTGCACAGCTATCCCCACTGCTGGCGATGTCATTCCCCCTTAATCTACAGGGCTATTTCCTCATGGTTTGTGAATATTGATAAGATCAAAAGGAATATGATTAATGCGAACTCCAAAATCTACTGGATGCCTCAGCATTTAAGAGACGGCAGATTCGGAAAATGGCTGGAGGGAGCCCGGGATTGGGCCATATCCAGAAACCGGTACTGGGGTAATCCTATCCCCATCTGGAAGTGTAATTCCTGCGGTGATCAGGTGTGCCTTGGGTCCCGTAAAGAGCTGGAGGAGCTCTCGGGTAAAAAGCTTGAAGATATTCATAAGCATTTTATTGACGATATTACATTTTCCTGCGCCTGCGGGGGGACTATGCAGAGAATCCCGGAGGTGTTGGACTGCTGGTTTGAATCCGGTTCCATGCCCTATGCCCAGAATCACTATCCATTTGAGAATAAAGAGCATTTTGAAGCTAATTTTCCTGCTGATTTTATCTGTGAAGGACTGGATCAGACCCGGGGGTGGTTTTATACCCTGACAGTACTTGCAGCCGCTCTTTTTGATAAACCGGCGTTTATGCACTGCATAGTTAACGGTCTTGTTTTAGCTGAAGACGGCAGGAAGATGTCTAAATCGGAGAGGAACTATACAGACCCCATGGAGGTTATAAACAGCTTTGGTGCGGATTCCTTAAGATTATTCCTAATGCACTCCGCCTGTGTAAAAGCAGAGGATTTACGCTATTCGGATAGCGGCGTTAAAGAAGTTTTAAAAAACGTGATTATACCTCTCTGGAATGCCTATAGTTTCTTTGTGACCTATGCCAATATTGATAGAGCGAATCCGGAATCGGCTCCTTCAAATCCGGAGAATCCACTGGACCGCTGGATTCTTTCTGAGTCCGAAAAAATGGTCAGAGAGATTACAGAACAGCTCGACCTCTATGACCTGCAGAAGGCCATTGATCCTTTTGTGGGATTTATTGACCTTTTAAACAACTGGTACATACGGCGCTCACGCCGCAGATTCTGGCGATCCGAGAACGACCTGGATAAAAGTGAGGCCTATCAAACTCTCCGCTCTGTGCTTGTGAAACTCGTTAAAGTAGCTGCTCCATTTATTCCGTTTACTACTGAGGAAATCTACAGGAATTTGAAAAATGCTGATGCTCCAATCTCTGTTCATCTAACGGATTATCCGGTGGAAAATCCCGGTGTGAGGAATCTCGATCTGGAAAGCAAGATGAGCCTCACACGGCAGGCCGTTTCCATGGGCAGGGCCCTGCGGGCCTTGCATAATTTGAAAATCCGACAGCCCTTGAAAGCGCTCCACCTGGTAACGAAGAATCAGGGAGAGAAGAAGGTTCTCATAGAGATGGAGGAGATCATTAAGGAAGAGCTTAATGTTAAGGGAATTGTATTCAGGGAAAACGAAGAAGATCTGGTGGAGCTTAAGGCCAGGCCCAATTACAGAATGCTGGGAAAAATTCTCGGTAAGGATATGAAATCAGCTTCTTCCATGATTGAGAATCTGTCCGTGCCTGAAATCCTATCCCTTCAGGAGGGTGCAACCCTGTCCATAGACCTGGGTCATAGAGTCTTCGATCTGACTCAGGAGGGAGTAATTATCATCAGGCATGAGAAAGAGAACCTTAAGGTATTGAATGAAGGCTCGCTTACAGTAGCTTTGGATTCAGAACTCAATGAGGAACTTATCCAGGAAGGGGTCATCCGCGATCTGGTGCGTAGCATTCAGAACTTAAGAAAGGAAATAGGCCTGAATGTTACAGATAGGATCGAGTTGTATATAGTAGGCTCGGAAAAGCTTAAAACCGCAGTAGAAAATTTCTCAGAACATTTAACCAGCGAAATTCTGGCAACAGCCTGGGATTGGGGGAAGCCTGACCAGGAGAGTGTGTATGAAGCTGAGCTGGAATGCGGTCGGGAAAAGTGTGTTGTGTATTTAAAAAAGATGTAGCTTCAAGATGAATAAGAGGTTTATAAACGTAATTATTCTGCTGGTCATTTTTATTATTACCTCCTGCGCCACCCGTCCACCGGTCAGGCCAAGGACATTCGTAGATCTGATGGGAGTTCTGCCACCTGAAAGCACAGTCTTTTTTTCTATAAATATTCATACAAGCGGTGATCTGTTTAAGGATATTTTGAAGGCCGCAGAAATAGAAAGTAAGGAAATTGAAAAGATCATGAGCAAGACCCACCATTTGTATGCGGGTGTCTTCTTGAGTCCCTATATGCCTGCATCCATTTCTATTATCGCCGTTGGCAGATATTCAAAATTTTTTGTTAATCTTCCCCTCTCCTTAAGTAAAGAGTGGTACAGGGTGAAGTCGTCCGAGTCATACTGGCAGCATACCCAGGACTCACTGCAGGTAGCTTATCCTGAAAAGAGTATTATTTTGATCTCTTATGATTCTATAGAAAGGATGCTTAAAAGATTGAAGAATCCGAGGTCCTATCCCTTTCCCGGGGATATTATCACAGAGCTGGAGAAGGCGGATATACTTATTTTTTTTCCGTCTCTGCCAACCCTTATGGATTCAAGTCAGTTAAAAAAGCTCCCTATCCAGAGGGTTTGGATTATTGCTAATAGAGCGGAGCAGAATTACGAAGTAATTACGGTTTTCGATCTCAGAGATGTAGAAGAATCCCGTATACTTGAGGTTCTTTTCAGGTTGATTATAATTGCCTGGATGCGTAAAGCAGATATGGATAATCTTGTAGAACGCTTGAGAGGAATGGAGATCACCATGGCGGAACAGAGAGTGCGGATATCGGGCCTTCAGTTTTCCAATGATGAGCTTGTTGAAGTGCTTGAGACACTGCTGTTGTCTAAGTGACAATTTTATAGTAAATTACACCATATAATTTAGCTTGTGTAATAAGCTGCGCTGGGAACAGGAGAAAACAATGCCGACATATGATTACAGATGCAGGAACTGCAATTATGAATTTGAACTATTCCAGAGTATTAAAGAAAAGCCCCTGGAAACCTGTCCCAGGTGCGGTAAATCCGTTCGCAGATTAATCGGCGGAGGTATTGGAATTATATTCAAAGGAAGCGGTTTTTATACAACCGATTACAAGTCTTCTTCTGCCTTAAGCGGGAGAGACGGATCGGGCAGAAAAGCGGCTGAAGAGGCTGCGAAATCGAAATCCGATACTAAGCTTAAGGAAAAGGCTGAAGCGAGCAAAACCGGCACAGAAAAGAGCAATGACTGAAATTTGAGGCTGTGTTAAACTAAAATCCTCAAAATTGGATAACCCGGGTATCCTGAACGGCCCCTGCAATGAGCTCATCCGCTTGCAGGTCATTAAAAGCCTGAACCATCCTTTCATAGTTGGGATTAATGAGAGGGTGGGGCGGGGTGAACAGTGTACAGCAGTCTTCAAAGGGAAGTATTGAGGTCTCAAAGGTCTCAATTTTTTTTGCCCATCGTATAATCTCTTCTTTATCAAGACCGATTAAAGGACGAAACACGAGCATATCTGCCATACTGCCTGTAAATCGAAGACTCTCCGTAGTCTGGCTTGCCACCTGACCCAGGCTCTCGCCGGTAATAAGGCAGATGCTGCCCGTGTTTCGAGCTATAATTCCGGAAATTCTCATCATACAGGCACGCATTAAAAGAGTGATCTCCTTATTTTTAGAGCGTTCTTTAATTCTGGCCTGTATCTCAGTAAAGGGGACAACGTGCAGAGCTATACCGGTAAGGTATGCTGAGAGTATATCGGCCAGATGCTCGACCTTTTCCCGGGCCTTTTCTGAAGTAAAGGGAGGAGTATGGAAATAGACGGCATGGATATTTAGCCCCCTCTTACCCATGAAATAGCCGGCTACAGGTGAGTCTATTCCCCCGGATAGGAGAAGAAGGCCTTTGCCGCTGCAGCCCAGGGGCAGTCCTCCCGGAGCCCTGGTTAACGGTCCGTAAAGATAGGCGGCGTCCCTAACTTCAACATTTATTATCCAATCCGGCCGATTTAAATTTACTTTTAGTTCCTGGAAATGTGAACATAGGACGTTACCGAGCCTGCAGGCAATTTCATACGAGTTTAATGGAAAGCTCTTGTCGGACCTGCGGGCCTCGATTTTATATGATGTCTGGGAGCAGGGCAGATTGTTATCCTTTATTGGTGAGCTGTCTTCCCGACTCTTATGGAGCAATTTTTGAGCCAGGCAGATGGCAGCCTCTTCGATCTTTGACATATCTTTATCTACTTTCAGGGCTTCCGAAAAAGCGACAAGGCCAAAGGTTTTGGACAGTGCATTGACTATTTGAGAATGATCTTTCTCCCCGGCTCGAAGATAGATCCTCCCCTGCTTTCTTATAAGTTCAAAATCAAGGCCATCAAGCTTTTTCTTAATATTTGTACACAATAGCTTTTCAAAGCGGAAGCGATTAGCGCCTTTTAAGGATAGTTCTCCATATTTAAGAAGATAGATGGATTCCATGAAGCCTATCCTGCGATTTTCATAAGTCCGGGTATCTTTTCTTTTAGTACTTTAGCAAACCTGCTCAGATTTTCATGTCCTGTATCCCTTCCCAAAGAGATGCGTACAGCAGAGAATGCAAGAGTATCGGATATTCCCATCTGCCCTAATACACGAAAACGCCTTTTCTTTTTAGATGAGCATGCAGAACCCGTAGAGATTAAGAATCCTTCCTCTTCAAGAACACGTACTAAAACCTCACCGGGTATGGGAGGAAAAGCAACTTTCAGAATATAGGGAGAGAAGGCTGTGTTTATCTTGTTTCTCCTGCACTGGGGGAGTATAATCGCTCCCTTAATACCCTCTATCTCTGAAATTAAAGCGCCTGTGAGTTCAGTGACACTTTTCAGATCGCTCTCTATGTTTTTAATTTTTTTTTCTGCAGCCAGGGCAAAGCCGTATATACCGGGCAGGTTTTCCGTACCCGGTCTCTGTCCGTGTTCCTGGCCGCCGCCTGTGTAGAGGAAGGGATAAGAGCTGCCCTTTCGTACAAATAGGGCTCCTACTCCCCGGGGACCACCGATTTTATGAGCACTGAGTGAAGCACTGTCCACTCCTAAAGAAACAGGATTAAAGGGAATCTTGCAGAAGCCTTGAACCGCATCGGTATGTAAGGGAATTCTTATGCCCGTTCTCCTGTAGAAACTTTTAAGAACTTCTGCAATGTCGGAAACAGGTTGTATATTTCCAGTTTCATTGTTTACCAGCATCACAGCAACTAAAGCTGTTTGTTTATCAAGCTCCACCTCTATCCGGGCCGGATCTAAGAGACCTGAATTGTCGGCCTTGATTATTTTCACTGTATAGCCAAAGTTCGTTAAACTCATTGCCGGTTGATATACTGAAGCATGTTCGATTCCGCTTAAGATCACTTTTTTCCCGCTTCCCCTGCGTATAAGCGAAAAGAGCACCATATTATTGGATTCCGTTCCTCCGGAGGTAAAGAGAATTTCTTCCGCCAGACAACCAAGCGCGGAAGATAAAATCCTCCTCGATTCGTTAAGGATCTTCTCAGCTTCTCGTCCTGCCCTGTGTATGGAAGAAGGATTGCCGAAATGCGCAGCCGACATTTCTTTTACCTGTTCCAGGACCTCTATGTCCGGAGGAACTGTAGCGGCCCAATCAAGATAAATTGAACTCATTGCAAGCAGAATATAGACATAAACAGTGCTTTCTTCAAGCCGACAATAGAATCACCTACTTGAATGTGAAGAATAATCGAGTTATCATATATATAAATTATGGATAGAATAGTGCAGATGTCCACAATGTTGAAAGCCTGCGGCCATCCGCTGCGTTTAAGAATCCTCTGTGCAATTGAAAATGGGGAGGAAACCTGCGTTTCGGAACTATGGAACTGCCTCGGTCAATCACAGCCCGTGGTGTCCCAGCATCTTGCAGTACTAAAGAGAAAAGGAATAGTTTGCTCCCAGGTTAAAGGGAACAAGAGGGTCTATTCAATTGCAAATCCCTTTATAAAGAATCTCATAAATAAACTCTTAGAAGATGAACGTACTTAGAACTCCTGCACAAGATCAATAATATTATTTAAACTGGTTCGCAAGATCAAATATATTATTGGCTAAGATTATTAAAGCACCGGCAAACCCTGTTATAATCAGGATATTTGTGAGTGCTTTTTGTGTAATGGTCCAGGTATTTTTTCCCACATAGATCAGAGTGCCCGGTTCGACATCCGCATCCAACCGGGTGCGTTCTCTGTTGCCGATTTCATCCACAAAAAAGATGCTGTTCTGGTCTCCCGTTTCCACACTAATACCACCTGCAGCCAGAATATAATCATACACCTTATATCCGTTGGCATATGGGAAGGATCCTGAATTATTGACCTCCCCGGCCACGACAACCTGAAGCCTCTTCATGGGTATGACTATAAGATCACCGGGCATTAGGGGAATATCAAGATTGGGTGAGCGGGTTTCCCACAAATCCATTAAATCCAGTGTAATTCTTTCCCCTGTTGCATTGCGCCGGATATAGCTCCTCTCCGGGTTTACCAGGGGTGTCGGGCCTCCCATCTGGGTCAGAACATCTAAAAGGGTCATTCCGGGCACAAAGGGAAGACTTACCGTAATATTTCGGTCTGGTATCTTGACCGGCTTATCACCTGTAGTCGGGCTTCCGTAAAGGGCCGCATCCAGAGTGATCATTTCTATGTTATCTAATACGGAGCTTAAGGATATTTTATCGCCATTCCGGAGTTCCAGGACACCTGCCTGCTCAATATTTACAGTCAGGATAACCGGCTTCCTCTCTTCTCCGATTCGTGCGATCTTCATTTTATTCCTATCTGCATCCCGGGTTACACCGCCTGAATAGTTTAAAAGGTCTCCTAAGGTCTCTCCAGGTAACAGCTCATAGATTCCCGGGTACTTCACTTTTCCACTGATCTCAACCAGGCATTCGGCCGGTGGAATGTATATTTTATCTCCGGGTTCTAAAAGAGGATTTTGAGAGAGATCAGCCTGGGAGGCAAACTTCGAGAGATCCAAAGTCCTTTTGCTGAAATTACGAACCAGTTCGATATTCCGGAAACTGGCTCCTTTTACTAAGCCCCCACCTAAAAGAATTGCATCTGAAATCCTGGAAAGAGGGTTCACTGTTGCAATGCCCGGGTTGGTGATTCCGCCATAGATAAAGACATCAAAGAGAGCCGGGGAAGTAAGCATAAAATCAACAAACTGAACCGGTACTTTGGCTTTTATCCTCTGCACGATCATCTTTTTTAAATCCGAAAAGTACATGCCCCGAACATCAATGGTGCCCAGGAAGGGAATGTCCAGCAGATAATCGTCAGAGAGAAGGAGGGGATATCGTTCAGTTTCCTCGATGGTGATAACAAACTCATAAGTGTCACCAGGGGTCAGTTTATATCGAGTGGCACTCATGATGCGCCTGGTAAGATTTTTTGGATCACTCTTCGGCTGAATAATACCAGGCTGCAGGCCGAAGCCGGTCTTTCCCTTATTTTCATCTGCCGCTATATTATTGGATGCACTTATGAGAGAGTAAAAAAACAGGAGCAGGATAAAGGCTTTTCGATTCATGAGGGGATACTATCAGGATTAAGGTAATAGAGTCAAGAATTAGTCATTTGCAATTTTCTGATTTATTAAGTACATTAGGGATTAGAATTTATTAGAGGCTGCTTGTGTTTTTTTGGTTTCCTTTTAGCTTTTTAATTCCTATCATCTTCATACTCTTTGCCGTTAAAATCGGAACCAGGATTTTCCGGGAGTTCTTTCGGGATTTGGATGATACAGAGGGGCCATACCACTGGTTCCCTAAAAGAAGATCCGGCAGTGGATTAAACCTTAAAAATTTCAAATCGAAAAAACCTCAGGATATAGAAGCCTTAATCTTCCGGATCGCCTATAAACTCAAGGGAAGAATTACGATTTCCGATATCGTACTTGAAACCGGTCTGAACCTGAAATCAGCCGAAGAAACGGTGAACGGCATGGTGGACGGCATACGGGTGTGTATGGAGGTTGACGAAAGGGGCTTGGTCGTATATGAATTTCCGGAAATCATTTCTAGACTCGAAGGAAGCTGATGCACGAATGGGCCTTAGCCGAAGCCGTAATTTCTACGGTTGATAAGATTTACAGGGAAAATAATAAAAAATCGATACACTCCGTTAATATTTCGATTGGCGAGATTCAGTCTATAGAGATGGATATTTTTAGAGAGGGACTTAAAATTATCCTGGATGAGTATCCCTTTGGCCCGGAAGTTTTTCAATTCAAGACAGAGAAAGCCTCTTTCAAGTGTAATTGCTGCGGAAAAGAATGGCTTTTAGAGGACCATGCCGAATGTGGAGAAGAAGAGAGGGAAGCCATTCATTTTCTCCCCGAAGCAGCCCATGTTTATATGCGCTGTCCATACTGTGACAGCCCTGATTTTAAATTACTAAAGGGCAGGGGTGTTTCTATCGAATCCGTTGAGTTAGATCCGGGCAATGATTGATCCCAGGCTTGTAGCTGTTAAAAAAAAACTGTCTCTAATTAAGCGTATTTTAGTTTTTTCAAGTGCGAAGGGTGGGGTGGGAAAAAGTATCTGTGCTGCTGTTTCAGCCCTCTCACTCTCTCAAGCCGGATTCCGTACCGGGCTCCTGGATATGGATTTTCAGGGAGCTTCAGCCCATATTTTCCTTGGCACGGAATTGTGCTTCCCGGAGGAATCACGGGGAATAAAGCCCTTTCGTATCAAGGAGCGGCTGGATTTTATGAGTTTTGCCCCCTTCAGCAGGGAGCATCCGGTACCGCTTCGGGGGAATGATGTCACCCAGGCTATGATTGAGCTTCTTGCTATTACTGTGTGGGATGAACTGGATTTTTTAGTGGTTGATATGCCTCCGGGCATCGGTGATGAAGTACTTGATATATTACGTTTTATGAATCGGGCTGAATTTATCGTGATAACCACTCCTTCCGGAGTGGTTATCCGGGTTGTGGAAAGACTTCTGGAAATGCTAAGAAATTTGGAAGTCCCGGTTGTCGGTATTATTGAGAATATGAAGACTAATGAATCTCCGTACCGGACAAATTCCTGCGGGGAACGGAACCTTTCGAACAGTTACATGGCAAAGCGGTTTCAGATGAAGCTTCTTGGGTCGATTCCATTTATACCCGATATGGATGAGCTTGTAGGCAGACCGGATGCTCTTTTATGCAGTATTTTAGGCCTTACGATCAAAAAGATTATGTCTGCAATCACCAGGCAGCGGGGAAATTCATGTAAAAGTTTCTTAGGAGGAGTGAATGGGTAATTATGTTAATGAAGTTATTGAGGGTGTAAGCAAACGATATCCCTGGGAAAAAGAATTCTTACAAGCCGTCAGGGAGGTCCTGTTATCTTTAGATATGGTGGTGGAAAGAGACCCCAGGTATAGAAAAGCTAAGATCCTCGAGCGCCTGACGGAACCTGAAAGAGTTATACTGTTCAGAGTCCCCTGGCAGGATGACAGGGGTGATGTCCATATAAACAGGGGTT
The DNA here is from genome assembly GCA_030615505.1 of Spirochaetales bacterium. Classification (GTDB taxonomy): domain Bacteria; phylum Spirochaetota; class Spirochaetia; order SZUA-6; family DRHE01; genus JAUWZD01. The sequence goes on from JAUWZD010000011.1 coordinate 50,082, forward strand.
TCCGGGTGGAATTTAACAGTGCTATCGGACCTTACAAAGGCGGATTACGCTTCCACCCTTCTGTTAACCTGGGTATCTTAAAATTTCTTGGTTTTGAGCAGATCTTTAAGAACAGTTTAACGGGATTGGCCATGGGCGGCGGGAAAGGGGGCAGTGATTTTGATCCGAAGGGTAAATCCGACGATGAAGTCATGCGTTTCTGTCAGAGTTTTATGAGCGAGCTATTCCGGCATATTGGAGCGGACACTGATGTGCCTGCAGGAGATATTGGGGTCGGAGGCAGAGAAATCGGTTTTATGTTCGGCCAGTATAAAAGACTGAAGAATGTTTTTGAGGGCGTTTTAACGGGCAAGGGACTGAACTGGGGTGGAAGCCTGATCCGTCCCGAGGCCACAGGCTACGGTAATGTTTATTTCGCCGAGGAGATGCTGAAAACCCGGGGGGAGAGCTTTAAGGGCAAGAGAGTCGCTATTTCCGGGTCCGGGAATGTTGCCCAGTATGCGGCCCAAAAGGTTAATCATCTTGGGGGAAGGGTGGTAAGCCTTTCTGATTCCAACGGGTCCATAATAGATGAAGACGGTATTTCCGGCGAAAAGTGGGATTATATCATGGAGCTTAAAAGTATCCGCCGGGGAAGAGTAAGGGAATATGCTGAAAAATTTAAATCCGCTAAATATTATGAGGGTAAAAGGCCCTGGGGATTGGCCAGGGCAGATGTAGCTCTTCCCTGTGCCACTCAGAATGAGCTGGATGAAAAGGATGCCGGGGCACTTATCGAAAACGGCTGTATCTGTATTTCGGAAGGCGCCAATATGCCCTCAACCCTTGAGGCGATTAATCTGATCGTAGAGAAAAAAATCCTCTTTGGTCCCGGCAAAGCGGCTAACGCGGGGGGCGTGGCCTGTTCCGGCCTGGAGATGACTCAGAACAGTATGCGCTTGAGCTGGGGCAGGGAAGAGGTGGATGAAAAGCTCCACAGAATTATGGTGAATATTCACAAGAACTGTAAGGAAGCCGCCGAGGAATACGGGACACCGGGCAACTATGTGAATGGCGCCAATATAGCCGGTTTTAAAAAGATAGCAGACGCCATGATTGATCAGGGGCTTGTTTAGGGAATCAAGGCTCAAGCATCCGACACCAAAGGCCGGCAGACCCATTGGCTTGCCGGCTTTTTTAGTATAAATTCATTTTAGGGTTGTATATGATTAAGCAGAGGATATCGGAGGTTGTTAAACAGTATAAAACGGATGATGAAATCTATCATGACCTGATGCAGTTCAGGGTCAGAGAAATCCTGTTAGTGGCTACAGTATATGATGCCTTTATCCTTGAAGAAGAGGATAAATTAACTGAAAAAATATTCGGTGAATATTATCAACTGAATCTTACCACTGCTCCGAGAATTACGAGCGTCCCTTTTGGCGAGGAAGCCTTAGAAATCCTTAAGAAACGCTCCTTTGATATGGTTATATTAACCATGCGCATAGATGAGATAACACCGTTCGAGTTAAGCGAAAAGATCAAATCTCTAAACCAATCAATTCCCATCGTCCTGCTGCTCAATGATAATTCAGAGATCAGTCTATTAAGAGATAAGAAGACACGCTTAAAATATTTTGACAAGATATTTGTCTGGAACGGGGATGCTAAAATATTTCTTGCCATGATCAAGTACATAGAAGATAAGATAAACGTGAGCAAGGATACCAGGATCGGTTTAGTAAGGGTCATTCTCCTGGTTGAAGACTCCATCCGCTACTATTCAAGCTATCTGCCTACACTCTATACAGAAATAATGAAGCAGACCCAGAGAATCATTACAGACGAGCATCTCGTTGAAATAAAAAAGTTATTAAGGATGAGGGCCAGGCCTAAAGTGCTCATGGCTGAGAATTATGAGGAAGCCATAAGCATCTTTCAGGTGTACAGGGATTACCTTCTCTGTGTTATCTGTGATGTCAAATTCCCCAAAGATGGCGTCAAAGACGCGCAGGCAGGTTTGAAGCTTTTAAGCTACCTGCGGACTCAACTGCCGGATCTTCCTACCCTGATTCAATCCTCAGATGTTATCGATGAATCCAGGGCTAAAGAATTAAATTCCAGCTTCCTGGATAAAAACTCCGGAAACCTGTCCAGAAATCTGACCGATTTTATTTTCAACCACCTGGGTTTTGGAGATTTTATTTTCAGGAACTCTAAAGGCAAGCCTATTGAGCGGGCGAAATCCATGGAAGAGTTCGAAAACCTTCTCTCTAAAGTACCGGATGAATCATTAGTCTATCATGCCAATCGAAATCATTTCTCAAGCTGGCTGATGGCCCGGGGTGAAATCCAGATTGCCAAGAAATTGCAGCCCGTGAAGGTAAGTGATTTTTCAAACTATTCGGGCTTAAGGGAGCATCTTGTCGGTGTGTGTCTCAAGGTGCATGAAGCCAAAACCCGGGGTAAAGTGATTCAATTTTCGGAGTCAATACTTAACGAGGAAAATCATGTCATCCGCCTGACAGACGGCTCCCTGGGGGGGAAGGGCAGAGGTATGGCGTTTCTCCATATGCTGATCCAGAGCTGTGAGCTTGATAAAATTATCCCTGAGGTGAATATTCGCATTCCGCAAACAGCGATCATCGGCACTGAAGAGTACGAAGCCTTCCTTGAGAATAATAAGCTGGAAGACCTCTTCAGTACTGAAAAGGTAACCGATAGAGCTAAGCAGCGAATGTTAAAGGGAGAGCTTTCTCAAGGACTTAAGGAGGAGCTGAAAATTCTTCTAAAGTTCTTGAATTACCCCCTCTGTGTGCGCTCATCCGGTTTATTTGAGGATTCCCTGTCCCAGCCATTTTCTGGAATCTATGACACCTATATGATTCCCAATAAACATCCCGATATCAGGGTGCGTCTTAAGCATCTGGAGGAATCGATTAAACTGGTATATGCTTCTGTTTTTTCCAATTCCGCCCGCTCCTATTTTGATGCCATAAACTACAGGATAGGTGAGGAGAAGATGTCCGTGCTCATTCAGGGAGTGGTGGGAAATCAGTATGAGAATCGCTTTTACCCACACTTCGCAGGGGTCGCTCAGTCCTACAATTACTATCCTGTTGCCTATTTAAAACCCGAAGACGGCATTGCCGTTATAGGTGTTGGCCTTGGAAAGTACGTCATTGATGGAGAAAAGACTCATCGATTCTGCCCTAAATATCCGAAGCTTGATTTTTTAACACCGGAAGAGCAGATAAAGTATTCCCAGCAGGAATTTTATGCCCTGGATATGCAGGAAAATCATATGCATCTGGTTCGAGGGGATGATTCAACCCTGGCGAGACTGGATATTAATGAAGCAGAACGGGATGGAACCATTACTTATTCGGCCTCAGTTTGGGATTATGAGAATAATCGCATTCAGGTAGGTGTAAGGGTTAAGGGGCCAAGGATCGTAAATTTTGCCTATATGCTTAAATATGACACTTTCCCTTTAGCACGGGTTCTTGAGGAGGTTATGGATATCATGAAATCCGCCATGGGAACGCCTGTGGAGATAGAGTTTGCTGTAGATTTGAAAAAGGATAAGCAGGGCAAGCCGAGCTTCTACATCCTGCAGATCAAACCCCTCTTAGGAGATTTAGAAGATTTCGCATTGAATCTGGCTGGAATTAATAAGAATGGGCTGTTCCTCTATACAGAGCGGGCCATGGGGAACGGCAAGATTGATAATATATGCGATATTATTTATGTAGATCCTCACAAATTCGATAAATCCAGGACCGCGGATATGGTTAGTGAGCTGGAGCAGCTTAATGACCGGATGAAGAAGGAGAAGCGTAAGTATATATTAATCGGCCCGGGCAGATGGGGAAGCCGTGATCGCTGGCTGGGCATTCCTGTAGTCTGGTCCCAGATCTCTAATGCAGATATTATCGTGGAGATTGAGCTGGAAGATTTTAGAGTCGATCCATCTTTAGGCTCACACTTTTTTCATAATGTCACTTCCATGAACATCGGCTATTTTAATATTCCTTACCAGTCTAAAATCGATTTTATCGATTGGGAGTGGCTGGAGGCGCATAATGCTGTTAATAGAACTGAAAATTTTATACATGTACAGACGGAAGATCCGCTTATTGCCAAGATGGACGGCCGTAAAAGCATCTCAGTGATCTACAAGTGATAGTACTTTACTATTGCGGCTGCCACTAGAAAACAGAAACGGTCGAGTGGTATTAATTGAGTATTGGTTAAAGCTTTAATCAGAATCGAGGGAATGCTCTTACTATCTTCGCGAAGTTCCAAACTTTTAAGAAGCTTCCCTGCCGATATTACGAAATTTTTCCTGTTTCTCGGCAGAAGCTCAAGGAGTTTCCTGATCATTTCCCTGGTCTCTACAGATGCCTTACCGGAGGCTGTAATATCATTTAACATGGAGATTCCAGTATTGCTCTTTTCTAAGAAAGCCGTATAGCATGGATAGAACCATTCACCCATGCCCATAATTCCTGCCACAGAAAGGATAATCTCATCTCTAATATAGGGAGAGATTTTTTTCTCCATTTTTGTCAGCAGCAGGGAAATGGATTCTGGCTTCTTATAGATTTCTAAGGCAACCGCGCCGTGTATTATGAGCCTCGGGTTGCTCGTATTGAGAATAATATCCTCAACGGCGGCTATACTCTCCCGGTCATTCAGACGGGCCAGGGAAACCATACATTTGCCGCTTAAAAAATAATCTTCTGATCTTAAGGATTTTCTGAGTATTTTCCTTGCCTCAAAAATCTGTTTTTTCCCCAGGACATCGGCTGCAAGATAGGCAGTGGTAAAACTATGGTTCTTGACTTCCGATATGAGTGCACGGGTCACATTACTGTCTGTTGGAAGTTTCTCTAAGGCTGCCAGGGCCTCTGCTCGAATTGTAAATCGAGGAGATCTAAGTTTTGATAATATTTCATGTATTGAAAGACCGGAGTGAGAGTCGGCTATGGCCCGGATGGCGCCCTTCTCCTCTGAAATGCTCCTGGACTTACTCAATCGGTGAAGCAGGCTGATAGCTCGTATATCCCTGGGAGAAAAGATAACGGACAGGGTATCCTTTATTGAGTATGCTCCAATACTGGCCATATTGTTGATGAGAAAGAGAATTATGATAAATAAACAGGCGATAGAGCCGAAGTATATTCTGAAAACATCAGCTTCCCCGGCCGGATATAAGCCCTGAAGAGCTTGAAGAACAGCGCCGCCCAGTGTGGATCCGATTCCTCCGGCCAGCCCCTGGGTCAGGTAAAAAATGACTCCGAGGTTGAGTCTTTCCTCGGGCTTTATTGCTGTTAAAAAATAGGTCTGCCCCGCATTCAGGATGCCGAAATGGCCCATGCTGTGAAAGAAAAAAATAGCCGAAGCAAAAATCCAGATAGCCTTACCGGACATTCCACCTGGAGAGAGAATCATGGGTATGACCGTCAGGGTCAGGATGCCGGCATATATAAAATAGAGGGGTTTTGCCCCGAGCTTATCTATCATAAAACCACTGGCCAGGGCCATAGTAAGGGCACCCAGGCTTCCGACAACGGTAAATAAAATAATGGTGCTGTCTCCCTGGTGATATATATTTTTTATGTACACAATGAGAAAGGGGGTAATCATGAAAATGGCTAAAGAGGTCAGGAAATGAATTATAATAAATTTTTTAAATGGACCCTGTTTTAGAGATCTCAAGAAGCCGGCCCAGAGGTTTTCAGACAGACTCCGTCGTACGACCCCGGGCTCCGGAAGTGAAAAAATTATAGATGCGGCAATGATTCCGGTAGTAATTCCGAAAATAACGAACAGGATATATATATAAAGGGGAGCAGCCGGTCCCAGGATGAAAGCCATGGCTATACCCAGAGCCAAAAGGACCAGGTTCTGTATGGCCTGTACACGGGCTAAAAAAGCCCCCCGATCCTTCTCCGAGGCCATCTCTCCAACTATGGGATTATAGCCTGTAATGGCAATACCTCTTGCCACGTTAAATCCAAGTACGCTTAAGGTGATCAAAGACAGGGCCAGGAGCGGTAATCCACGGGAAGCAAAGAATGGGGAGAGCAGCACGGGCAGCATCATCAGATATCGTATCAACCAGAACCTGCCCATCAGCTTGACCATGCCCAGGCGTGGTACCAGCATGCGACCGATGAGCATGCACAGGTAGGCGGAATACATGAAGGAAGAGAGCAAGCCTATTAAGAAGCTGCTCGCTCCCAGCCTTAAGGCATACAGAGTAATAATATTTCCGCTTAAAAGAGAAAAGGAAATTACATTGAAAATAGCGAATATATAGAATTTGCCCCTGGCCCTGGATATTTCACCGGGGGTCAGGGTTGTTTCTTTCATCACCAAAGATAATACTTCAGTTCTCCACACACTGACAACCGGAAAATCCCAAGGAACTGTGCCTTAAGCCTGTATCCGGTTCATTTCCATGATTCTGCTTGACTATGAGCAATCTCTCGAATATTTTAAGAAGACATTTTCAATCAGTAACAGCAGATAAGGGAGGATGAAGTGGAAAAAGCAGAAGTTGAAGCAAGGATAAAAAAAGTGATTGCCAGGGTGCTCGCCCTTGATGAAGATGAGATTACTCAAGAAGCCAATTTCATTTTTGATTTAGGGGCCGACTCCATGCAGAGTCTTGAGCTTGTAGCTGCATTTGAAGAAGAGTTTGATATTGAAATGGAAGAGGATGAGGCATTAAGTGCACAGACTGTTTCTGAAGCGGTTGATTTCGTCGCGAAAATACTGGCTAAAGCTAAAAAGGAATAAATGTGTCCGGGATTAAATATAAAAGTAAAGAGCAGATAGAGAGAATTTTTTATCCCGAATCTGTTGCTGTGGTAGGCGCAAATAGGGTTAAGGGCACTGTTCCCTACGACATGCTGCATAATATTCTAAAGGATAATTATAAGGGTACAGTATTTCCGGTAAGTCCCAGGGAAAAATCTATAGCCGGAGTTAAGGCTTATAAGTATGTGATTGATATTGAAGATGAAGTAGATATGGCGATTTTAGTTTTCCCAAGCTCAGTATGCCACCTGGCCCTGGAGCAGTGCGGAGAAAAGGGTGTTAAGTCCGCCATAATTATTTCCGCAGGTTTTAGAGAAATCGGGGGAGACGGTGTACAGAGAGAGAAACGAATAAAGGAAATTGCGGATAAGTACGGGATCTCCTTTATTGGGCCTAATTGTCTGGGAATCATCAACACGGATCCGGGTTGTAATTTGAATGCCTCTTTTGCCAGGAATATGCCTGAAAATGGTAATATTGCCTTTCTGTCCCAAAGTGGTGCTCTATGTACGGCAGTATTGGATTATGCCAGGGCAAAACATATCGGATTCTCAAAGTTTGTAAGTTTTGGGAATAAGGCAGATGTCAGTGAAATAGACCTTCTATATTATCTTAAAGATGATCCCAAAACCAAAGTAATTCTTCTGTATCTGGAAGAGGTAAGCGATGGCCGCTCCTTGATGAAAGTATCGAGGAAGATTATCAGAGAGAGTGGAAAGCCTATATTAATTCTTAAGTCAGGAAGAACAGATGAAGGCGCCTCGGCCGCAGCTTCTCATACAGGCTCTCTAGCCGGCAGCGATGATGTGTGTGACGCCGCCTTTACGCAGGCTGGTATTATTCGATGTGATACGATAGAAGACATGTTCAACTTTGCAATAGGACTTGTCTATCAACCCCTTCCAAGGGGTAACCGGGTGGCCATTATCACAAATGCCGGCGGACCTGGAGTACTTGCCACGGATATGACTATTAAAGAGAATCTGTCACTGGCAAGGTTCTCCGAGAAAGCCAAAGAGGTTTTAAAAAAGAGTTTGCCCGGAACAGCCAACATATGTAATCCTGTAGATGTTATCGGTGATGCCAGGGTGGATCGGTATAATGTAGCTTTGTCATCAGTATTACAGGATGAGAATGTAGATGGAGCATTAGTCATCCTGACGCCACAATCTATGACGGATATCAAGGCTATAGCAGAAGAAATATGCAGGATATCCTGTTGTTACAATAAACCGGTATATGCCTCGTTTATGGGGGAATCTGATGTATCTATTGGAGTGGATATTTTGCAGAGAAGAAAGATCCCACATTATCAACTACCGGAAAATATGTGCAAGGCCTTTGCTCGCTCCTATAGATTTAATAGACAGCTCAAGAAGGAATATACGGCAGCCGTTGTATTTAAGGACGTGGATACGGATAGGGCACATACAATTTTGAACGAGGCAATTATGAATGACAGGTGGTTTTTATCGGAAGCGGAAACGGTAAATATAATGGAAGCTTATAAAATGCCCGTGCTGCCCGGCATCCTGGCCGTATCTGAGAAAGATGTAGGTAGAATAGCTGGGAGCTTGGGGTATCCGGTAGTTATGAAAGTCTCATCCGAAAAAATAGTTCATAAATCCGATGTGGGGGGTGTCATTCTGAATATCAGAGATGGGAAGGAAGCAGAAGCTGCATATCAGACTATACTGAACAAAGTAAGCAGAACGGTACCTGATGCCAGGATCAATGGGGTATTTATTCAGAAAATGGCAGCGGAGGGAGAAGAGGTTATTCTGGGACTGAAGAGAGATCCTTCTTTCGGCTCTGTGATCATGTTTGGATTGGGGGGAATATTTGTAGAGATATTCAGGGATGTGAGCTTCAGAGTTGCTCCGATTGAAAAGAACGAGGTAGCAGGTATGGTTCAGGATATTAAATCATATCCTATTCTGACAGGTGTGAGGGGTAGGAGTGAGAAGGACTTAGAGAGCCTGAAGGAATGCATACAGAGACTTTCCCAGCTTGCTGTGGAATGTACTCAGATAAGCGAGTTGGATATCAATCCTTTGATTGTAATGGATAGAGGAAAAGGATGTTATGTAACAGACATAAAAATTATGCTTGGGACAGAAAGGAGAAAATCATGCGGATAATTATCCATGAAAATTATTCGGCTTTAAGCAAATGGGTTGCTTACTATGTAGCCGGGAGGATTAATTCCTTTAAATCTACAGAGAATAAACTGTTTGTTCTAGGGCTGCCTACAGGCTCCTCACCTATAGGCACTTATGAGCATCTTGTGGACCTTCATGAGCACGGCAAAGTGTCCTTTGAGAACGTGGTTACCTTTAATATGGATGAGTATGTTAATCTGCCTGAGGATCATCCGGCGAGCTATCATTATTTTATGCAGCACCATCTGTTCAGTCATATCGACATCCCTCCTGAGAATGTAAATATATTAAATGGTAATGCAGTCGATTTGGAAAAGGAATGTGATGAGTATGAAAGGAAAATTAAGGAGCTTGGAGGGATTCGCCTGTTCTTAGGGGGCATAGGTGCGGATGGACATATAGCATTTAATGAGCCAGGATCATCATTGTCTTCAAGAACGAGAGTCAAGACCCTTAACTATGACACTAAGCTTGAGAATTCAAGGTTCTTTGATAATGATATAAGCAATGTGCCCGGTACTGCTTTGACAGTGGGTGTCGGTACCGTGATGGATTCAGAAGAGATCCTGATTATTGTCAGCGGACATAAGAAGGCAAGAGCGCTGCAGATGGCAGTTGAGGAAGGTGTAAGCCACATGTGGACGGTATCCGTATTACAGCTTCATAAGAAGAGTATGATTGTATGTGACGAGGACGCCACGGAGGAACTTAAGGTTGGAACAGTAAAATACTTTAAAGACATTGAGCAGGATAATATCAAGCATCTGCCGGAAGTATAGAACAGATATGAGCTTAAGAAAATTAACAGAATCAGAAATAAAGGACCTGGAAAGGCAGGGGTGCTCTTCAGAAAGCTGGGAGAGCATCAGTGTTTCGGCGTACTTTAATCCGGAGCGCATCCGCAGTGTCAGTTTCAGCGGCCGCATTTCTATCGGTCGCCTGGAAAAGAGAATTTCCCTACCCGGGGGAACAGAAAAACCCTGCGGACTCTATAACAGCATGATTCACAACTGCAGTTTTGGAGACAATATCTGTATCTCCTCCGTCAACTATCTTGCCAATTATGATATTGGGGAAGATGTTTTAGTGGACAATGTGGATTCCCTGGTAGTGGACGGGAAAAGCGCTTTCGGCAACGGCACAGAGATAGACATCTTGAATGAAGCAGGCGGGCGATCACTTAAAATATTTGACCGCTTATCCTCTCAAATCGCTTACCTTTATGTTCTATACAGGCATAATGAGAGCCTTATAAAAACGCTTGAGACAATGATTGATCAGTATGTGAAGTCCAGGATATCCGCTAGAGGCTTGTTGGGTCGGGGATGCAGCATTTTAAACAGCTCCGTTTTACGCAACCTGGTAGTCGGCCCTTATGCTATAGTCAACGGAGCCCTGCATCTGGAAGACGGCACAATTGACAGCTGCACTGAAGATCCGATTTTTATAGGTGAGGGAGTTATTGCCAGGCATTTCATTATACTTTCCGGATCGAAGATAATGGATTCATCCATTATAGAGTCCTGTTTCATAGGCCAGGGTGTTACGATTGGAAAGCAGTACTCTGCAGAGAATTCGGCCTTTTTCGCCAATTGTGAAGGATTCCACGGTGAAGCCGCCTTAGTATTCGCCGGACCGTATACGGTCTCTCATCATAAGTCCACTCTGATGATCGCGGGGTTATTCTCTTTTTATAATGCGGGCAGTGGAACTAATCAGAGCAATCATATGTATAAACTCGGACCCGTGCACCAGGGCATACTGGAGCGGGGTTGCAAGACAGGCTCTTATTCCTACATGATCTGGCCCTGCCGGGTAGGCCCCTTTTCGGCAGTGATCGGCAAACACGGCAGTAATTTTGATACATCCGATTTTCCATTCTCCTATATAACAGAAAAGGAAGGTATAAGTGTTCTTACTCCTGCTATGAACCTTCTTTCGGTTGGGAGCCGTCGGGATAGCGAAAAATGGCCGGCCAGAGATAGAAGAAAGTCAGCCCGGAAGCTCGATATAATCAATTTTGGCTACTTAAACCCCTACACGGTAGGAAGAATGGTGAACGGATCAGAGAAGCTTTTGGATCTCCATGCTGCGGCGCTGGAAGCGAAAACAAAGGAGTTTGTCACCTATAAGGGAGTTCATATTCGCAGGCTTATGCTCAAGATATGTTCCCGCTATTATGAGATGGGTGTTAAGGTTTTTCTGGGCAGTTGTCTGCATGCACGCCTGGATAAGCTCTCTAATAGGGAGGCAGGCAGAAGAGTCAGCATGGAAGTTGTAAAAGAGGCTTTAGCCCCGAATAACAGGGAAGGAGTATGCGACTGGGTGGATCTGTGCGGATTAATCGCGCCTTCAGAGTCAGTAGAGAAGCTTGTGGATGCGGTAGCGGATGCAAAAATTAAGGATCTGGATGAGCTCTCCGCAGAGCTTAAGAGGATACACGAAAACTATGACGAAGCTGAATGGTCCTGGTGCCTCAATCTTTTGGAAACCCGCCTGGGTGTGAAACTTGAGGATTTTACTTCTCAGCACCTGTCCGGGATAGTCACGGACTGGAAGCAAAATACTATAAAGCTTAATAATCTGATTAAAGAGGACGCCCTGAAGGAATATAATGCTTCTGCCATGATCGGTTACGGTATTGACGGTGGAGAGACTGAGAGAGAGAAGGATTTTATAGCTGTTAGAGGCACCTATGAAGATAACAGGTTTGTTAAACAGATAGAGGAGGATTCTAAAAACGTAGAAGAGAAAGCCGAGGCTTTATTAGGATTACTAGACGCCCTATAGAGTGGGAAACTTCGCTATATTCTTTTCTCAGGGGAATATTCCGCGTTCTTTATAGACCTTTTCCAGTCTTGACAGAGCGATTATATAGGCGGCTGTACGCCAGTCGGTTTCATAATCATTGACTCTTCCATGTAC